>DASQYF010000043.1:0-25404 GCA_035639375.1 Nitrososphaeraceae archaeon | reverse complement strand
CGGCATAGAATGCTTATCTGTAAATGTCACCCACAATTTAATATCTCACATATTCCTGTCATTAATTTTTCATAAATATTATAAAACAATAAGCGTATTGAAGATGAATTTATTAATCAACAATTTTATTATTCTCTCGGTTATTATAGATGTCACTTAATGCTTGCAATAGAGGCAAAAGATATATCAAAAATATATAAGGGTTCAAGTTACGCTGCACTGAGCAGTATATCTTTAAATGTAGAACCAGGACGAATATTTACACTGCTTGGCAGAAATGGTGCAGGCAAGACCACTTTTGTAAGAATATGTGCAACTCAGTTAATGCCTACTTCAGGAAATGTAAGCATTCTGGGATATGATATCATAAAGAAACCTAATAGAGTAAGGAATATTATTTCAGTAGTCCCCCAAGAGGGACGACCATTAAGAGCCCTTACTCCTTGGGATCATGTATATAATTGGTTACAAATCAGAGGGGAAAACAAAAGTAAATCTAAGGAACAGACAGAAAAAATTCTACAAAAACTAGAACTTTACGAAGTAAGAAACAAGCCTGCAATGAATCTTTCAGGCGGCATGAAGCAAAAAGTTCTTGTTGCAATGGCCATGGCCACTAATGCTGAATTGTTATTTCTTGATGAGCCCACTATTGGATTGGATCCAATTTCAAGGCGCCAAGTCTGGTCAGCAATTAAAGATTGGAAAAAGGAAGGAAAGTCAATTTTATTGACAACACACTATATGGATGAAGCTGAAATGCTTTCAGATAACATAGTAATAATAGACAAGGGCCGTATAATAGCACAAGGCATCATGCATGAATTGCGAAAGATAATTCCACAAAATATTAGAGTAGACATTGCGAAGGATACAGTCGACACCAATCTTCTTAGATCATATGGCTCAGTAGTGGATACTGGAACTAATATGATAAGAGTATTTGCATTTGATTCTGCAGTAAAAGAATTATCGGAATTTGCAATAAAAAAAAATATACCCTTTACAGTTTCTCCCATAACGTTGGATGATGTATTTGTTTCTCTTGTTGGAACTGGAGAAATAACACATAATAATTTTACTACTGATTATGATACTAACGATTAAAAGGTTGTTTTATTTAATTCAGCATTAATTATATTATGGATAGAAGCATTTGCTTTGCAATAATATACTCTACCAAGATTAAAGAACTGCCTTGAATTATGTTTCTCTTATGCTTTACACAATCATAATTCCTTGAGTTAAAGACTACTAAAAGTAAAGTGCATATGTAACGTTATAATTATTTGGTATTGTGCTGCATTTTCCTAATTATAGAAATTGACACTCGGAGCATTCGATCTACCATGCTGTTCTTATGATAGAGATAGTATATATCTTTTCTAGGTTTAATGATCAATAATTGTATTTAATCTATTGAGATAAAATTCCCTCAATATTTACAATATGGCCTTTCTCATCAGATTCAATTCGATATTTGCAATCAACTATGTGACTTACAATTTCTAGACTCGTCTTGAGATGTTCCGTCAACTTTCCAACTCTATATCGCGATTTCCCTTTTGCTAAGCTTAACGGGAGGACAAGCATATCAGCAAGAAAGAAATCAATGGGAACTTTAGCCAGATAACTTTCTAAGAATCTGTCTGCAGCTTCTTCACCTACACACTCTGCAGCTTTACCCAGTTCGCCTATTGAATCTCCACCGATATAAGGACCAAAATCAGATTCAGAATATACTAGAACCGAAGAACCCGGTGATAGCGATGTTTCAAATGATGAAGAATAACTGTTGCAATGGACACCATTTTTTTCTAATTTTAAAAGAGCAGATGAAATCTGACGGTCTGCAACATGTTTGGGAAGTCTACTGCATACACTTACTATTTTTGGTTCTACATAATGTGTATTCAAAAGGTCAAGGGTATTTGGCGTTTTACATGGACTTATCTCCGATCGTACTTGCCCTCCTCCTTTAGGATAATACCCTCTCTTTAAAATTTCTATGCTAAACTTTACTCCGATGCTTAGATATGCTTGCATTACAACATACCGCAAATAATCCATTGTGGGACTCATTTTTACATCTGTTCCACCAGTAACCTCTATGCAAAGACTTTTGCCTGAAAGAGAGACTGCAGGGATCACAGTTTGTAATATTAATGGAATGCTGCCTGCAGTACCAACATTGATTTTGATCATACTCTCTTCAAAAAGGTCAGATTTTGGAATGAATCTTATCCAGTCTGATCCGAGTGCCAGATTTTCTACAGTTGCATGAAACAAGTTTGATACTGTCCTAATTGCAAATATATGCTGCGGCCGCAGGCCAGGATTTTGACGTTTGGCTCGAATATTTATAACTTCTACCGGTTTGCCTGTTATTGCTGAAAGAGAAATAATGCTACGCAAAATCTGTCCACCCCCTTCACCATAAGATCCATCAATTTTTAACAAGCGAATCTATCATTGTGTTGAATTAAAAAGATAAAACCCTTGCTTTGAAAACACCCATTCACTATTAATGCTAGCCTAGAAGAGGAATTTCATTATCACATATTTTGTAGTATAAATCTTTGTAGACTTTAATGACTTAATACCAACTATATAATAATTTGAATTCTTTAAATAGGGAAACAGGTTGATAGCATAACCTAACTAGAGCTATTCCTTGTCTCAGTTTTACTTCAATAACCTCTTTTGCTCATCAGCAGTAAGAAACCTTATCTATCTATAAGAGGCCATCGTCTGTAAAGTATTTGTTTTACAAGCTACTAATGCATTTATATTTGTCTTAATAATGCCGTCACACAAGATACTTTGTAAGATTTGTCATTGTTGTTTCAATGTCATCAATAGTTAATGTCATCAGTATCAGCATCATCAAATTCGGATCATGTGAATATTAAGAATGCTGATTTGGCACATCAACTAATAATAATCCATTTTGTTTGGTATAATTGATTTTCAATGACATAATATGATGGCTAAAGATAGCATGAATGTAGAAACGCCTTAACTATTATGACCTCGTATTGTGATAATGAATGTCTGCCTCAGATGAAGCTACGATGGCTAAAAAACCAAAGTGGCAGTGTAATATATGCGCAAAGGTGTTTGAGAGTTGGTATACACTAAATTATCACAAACTATTAGAACACAGCCAATCTAAACGACCACCAATAGGAGTTGGGTAGTACTGGCAGTTTCGTTCACATCTACATAAATATTCCCATATATTTATCAGGTAAACAATGAAGTTATCTTCCAGTTGAGTTTATTGTAGTTGTTATGTTTATTGTTGGCGTGTATATAACTGCTAGTATGCAGCGCTTTTGTTGTAGAGTCTCGAAGGATTGTTAATGCTATTTTTGTCATATTCTTCTACCAGAGAATCTATAACAGACAGTACCACTTTTTGAATCTTTGGACAGTGCTTTTAGTTTGTCACTCTTCCAAAATACAGAATCTCTGTCAGATGAAGCTAACGGATGTCAATACCAATGCATGAGTTGAAGGATGCATAGCAATTCATGCTAAGGGACGTTGCATATGCTCACTGACTATGATAAACATCAGCAACAGCAACAAGTTTTGCGTTTTTAAATCATGTTAATCAGGAATCAAGTTGCTGCCAACCTCACAGTCTAACAATGAACTGGTTCATTCTTCTGTCATTTTTCTGTGATTAAGAACGTTTTATGCTATATCTAATGAATAGGGACAAGATGATAGGATAGTAAAAATGGCAATCTTTATCATATCATTGTCATCATCAGTAGCACTAATAGCAGCGACATCTCATGAGGCATAGTACTCAATTTTATTTCTCAAATATCTTATAAACACATATTATATCAATACCACTTCAAAACGCGATGTGATCACCTAATACTCAATAATAATTTTAAATAGGCTTTAGTGACTTTAAATTCTTCCCAACACTCAAGAATATTTTCTTGATTTCTCAAATTACTTAATTATATCATTGTTTGATTACAGCAGTGATGTGTAGGGGATTATTTGTAGGCAGATTTCAACCCTTCCATTTAGGACATCTTGCTACTGTCAAGTTTGCACTAAATAGAGTAGAAGAAATCATAATAGTAATTGGAAGTGCACAGACTAGTCATGAGATTAGGAACCCGTTTACCGCAGGCGAACGTATTCAAATGATTAAAGATTCGCTAGTGGCGGATAGTGGAGTTGACATGAAAAGAATACTCCTGATTCCTGTTTCTGATATATACATACATTCTCTGTGGACACATCAGGTGGACATTCTAGTTCCAAAATACAAAGTAGTTTTTACAAACGATATTCTTACTGCTCTTTTATTTAGACAAAGAGAGATAGAAGTTGTTGAACCATCTTTATATCGAAGAAAAGAATTGTCTGCAACAGAAATTAGATCAAGGATGGCAAACGATGAAGATTGGAAAAAACTTGTTACCTTTCAAACTGCGAAAGTTGTAGAAGATATACATGGTGTAGAGAGGATCAAAGCAATTTTTGCAAAGCATAATGATTTGAATTAAAATTAATGATTTTGATTTTTTCATGACAATAAGAGAGTTATCTAATTATCTAATTTGAAACTTATTTACATTAATAAAGCATATCGGTATCTGAAAGTGTCAAAGTAATAAAATTCACATATTGAATTTCTGATATTATAGAGTTCAACAACTGTTGTGGACATTGGCTATAGTAGATCAAAATCGATCTATATAATAACTGTTCCTCACAGTGGACATGTGATAGTAGCAAAAAATGATCTTGAAAAGAGCTTATTTTATGGTAAAGTTACTCGGGCCTAATTATTAATACTTCTGTTTATATATAACTTCTTCAAATCTTTGAAATTTTTATCATATCCGCAATTTTGATTTCCATTCCATAACGATTTTCCTCTCTTTTCATATGATTATATATTTTTAATAAATCATACGAATGCTTTATCATATTGAAGTTTCCTGATATTTTCATTTGGATAAAATTGAACACAAGTTTGTATATTTCAAATCTTTTTAATACAACATCTCTATACGCATTCATATTGTTGTGCAATTGTTGAATAAATAATTCTGCACACCATGTCGCAGGAATTATTCCCTCACCAAGTAATGGATAAACGGTACCTATTGACTCTCCTACACCAACTGTTTTTCTACCATCTGTAAATGGTTCGCAATTTATTGGTGGACTAATTCGAATAGGTCTTCCAACTTTTTTTATAATCTCGCATTTATATTTTTTCAAAAATTCATTAACAAATCTATTATTCTGTCTTCTTTCAAAATCTCCTGCCCCTATATGTGCATAGCCATTTTCGAGTGGAAAATACCAGAAATAACCAGTCATTGAAGGAAATGCCCTCAGGTAGAAATCGTCATAGGGAACGTCATTACTGTCATATTTTACCTTGTATTGGACACATGGAATCCACATCTCTTTTTTTGGTTTTGGAAGATAATTTCGATGAAATCCGGTTGAATCAATAATGATATCAAAATCGGATTCAAGATTCTCTTTTTTTGGCATCTTTCCAAATTCTATTTTTGTACCCCTTATCATGTCTTGAATTAATTTTAACTTATCATAACTTACCATCCCCTTTAAACGAATATCTATATTGTTATTTCTGCTGTCATTGGTTTCTTTAAGGTCAACTTTCATATATTTTCCATTATGTAGAATATATTGATCAAAATTTAGGCCGCAATTTTTTGCTAAACCTGACATTACATTTTGGCAAGTTGCCCATGCGCATACTGCATCATGCTCAGCTTTGTCCATCCTCTCAAATCCTACTACCTGGTTATCATGATCATCGCTTAATCTATTCATAAGATATGCTCCAGCAACACCTATTCCAACGACTGCAATTTTCATAGCAATATTGAATAGGAGAAAAATTATGTTTAATAAAAACATTCACAAAATATTATTGCCTAATGTTGTTTTTGTATATACAGGACCTTGTCAACAGCAAAAAAAATTAGAATGCCCGGTTCTGCACGCGCAGGACTGGGGTTATTATTTATGGGAGCAATATTAATGGGAATAGGAAGCTATTTTGATAGAGGCGCAATTTCATTTTATGGACTAATCATGGCTATTAGTGGATTTTTGCTATATATGGTATCTTCAATTATTGTAAAGAGAAAAAGCAATAATAGAAAAGGTCATTAAACTATGATAATATATTCCGTTTATGTTCTGATTATTGTTCTTGCTCTTTATTTACTCCTATGACATTTACAGTATAGTATTTAGTTAAACTAACAGGACCATAAAGACAAGATATTTTGGCAGTTAGGTCGTTTGCACCTTCTCTAATAAGATGATAGTCTTGTGTAAAGGAAAAAATCCATGTCGAATAATCATTTTTCATCATAGGGCCAGTTGCCGTTGCATTCTGGAATGGCTTTATATCATTTACATCTACCTGAACCTGACAATCAGTGATTTCATTATCTGTCGACGTTCCAAATATAGTTAGCTCGCCTACCGGAACTTCTTGACCTGCACTCGGAGATGTAATTTTTACTCCTATATCTTGTAATTCCGCATATATAGTATTGTTGCAAAACGCAAAGGTAAGAAGTCCAAAGGCAATTAATAATACCATAGGCTTTGTCTTCATAGTAGGATTATTCTCATTATTAGGTCAATAATATAATAATACAAAAGAGGATATATTTTAATCTCGGGAGTGTTTAGTTTTGACAACAACAATATTTATTTCTTTAGCGTTTATCTCATTACTACTACTATCCTTTAATGTGATACTATGACATAATAACAATTAATTGCTGTCAAATGAACAAGATAATAATAATAATAATAATAATTAATCTCTTTCTTCCTCTTCATCCTTTTTTATTCCTTATTCATTAATCACCAACCAATTGCAGGCTATATATGACGATGATGGCTATTGTCAAATGACTCGACTAAAGAAAGAGATAATGAAAGAGATTTTGAAAGTATGCCTTGCTTTTGATTGCTGGTTGTTCGTTTTATTGTCGTTGTTGCTATTTTCTGGCTTTCGTTTTTGAATTAACTGTATAACCTTGTCCTGCTGAGTTTGTCTGCTATCTTATTGAACAAGAGTACTATTATCAGTAGTGTTCGTATCTTCGTCAGATGACTGACTATGATAGTGATAATAATACTGTTTTTGAGTAATAGTTACAAAGAATTAGCTAATTAAATTGGTTTTGTTGACGGAAGTTGATTAAGAAATATTACATATGCATGATTTCAAGGTATTCATCCTTTTCAATTTATCTTGATAAACAACAGTTAGAATTGCAAAGTGCATTGAGATATTCTAAGTATAATAGATTATCTATGCTTGTGCTTTGGTAACAAATTAGTGATCTTGCTCTGCGGAATAAACTAACGCTATTCTTGGAGTATTTTGAGAATGCATAATTTTCTATAACTATAAGATTGAGTTTTGTATATATGTATGTGATGAAATGATAGGGATTTACATTTCTAGCCCTGTCATATGACATAACAAAAAAATATTTTGTTATTGCTTCTTTACTCTCTCAAAACGATTTGCTACATCATCCCAGTTTACAACATTCCACCAAGCAGAAACGTAGTCTGGTCTTTTGTTTTGATATTTGAGATAGTATGAGTGTTCCCACACATCACATCCTAATAATGGGATCAAACCTTCTGTTCTTGGGCTTGTTTGATTCGGCATTGCTTTGTATTCTACTTTATTGGTAGATGGATTATAGACAAGCCATCCCCAACCACTACCTTGAATCAATGTGGTAGTAGAAGAAAATTTCTCTTTAAAATCTGAAAAACTTGCAAACGATGTATTTATTGCATCAGCAATAGACCCGGTTGGTTCACCTCCACCATTTGGTTTCATGTTGTTCCAAAATATTCGATGGTTATCAAATCCTCCGCCGTTAAAGTTGATTGCACTTTTTTGGTCAGCCGGAACTTTATCAATATTCGATAATATATCCACAATGTCTTTTTCTTGAACATCAGGAGGACATTTTTCAAGTGCTGCATTGAGTTTATCTGTATAAGTTTGATGATGTTTTGTGTGATGTATTTCCATAGTTCTTGCGTCAATATGTGGTTCTAGTGCATCATAATTATATGGTAACGGGGGTAGTTCATATTTTTTCATCTTTTCAATAAATCAAAGATGGAACTATTAACCCTTTCTGTTCAGTATTTAATGTAGAGCATAAAATATTCTTATATTCTGCTATATAATTATTACATATATGTTCAGTATTTAAAATAAAGTATAGGGTATAGATACTTCTTGTAAGATCTTGAAATATTACTTGTTTTTATATCATTTAAAGCTGAAATACATTCCAATTTCTTGTCTGCAATCTAAATATTAATAATGCTGCTACTGAGAAACATATTTATTTAAAATTTTTATTGATATTGCTATGGTCATTAACAAGGAATTACTCCAGGCTAGAAAAAGAATTTCTGACAAAAGACCAAAATTTGTCAGACAAGAGAGTTGGAGATATGATCGCTTATCTGAGAACTGGAGGAAACCTAAAGGTAAAGACAACAAAATGAGAAAGCAAGTGTCTGGTGTACCTGCACTTGTTAAGGTTGGTTATAGAGGTCCGAGAGCAGCAAGAGGGCTGCATCCGTCAGGATATACTGATAATCTTGTTTTCAATGTAAATGATCTTATTAAACTAGATCCAAAAAAAGATGCCGCTAGATTGGGACATACAGTAGGAACAAGAAAAAGAAAAGAGATCATTGCAAAGGCTACTAGCATTGGTATTAAACTATTGAATGCTGGTAAACTCGCTTCAAAAAAGGATGAGGAAGATAAGAAAGATAAGGAGAAATTCTGAGATGGTAGTAAACATAAGAAAAAAGAGAGAATTAATCGCGAGAATGTTGGGTGTAGGTGCAAATAGAGTAAGGTTTGAGCCAGATCAGCTAGATGATGTAGCAGATTCTATTACTCGCGAAAATCTTCGTGCTTTAATTAAGAGTGGGACAATTTGGACTGTCAAACCAAGAGGAACTTCAAGAGCCCGTGCTGAAGCAAAACTTGCTATACGCAGGAAACATGGAATGGGCGCAGGTTCAAAGAAAGGAAAAAAGTCAGCGAGAACTGGTAAGAAAGAAGTACATGTCATCAGAGTTAGATCTATGAGATATCATTTAAAGGTTCTAAAGGACAGGAATGATATCAATCGAGAAACATATTGGTCTCTTTATAAAAAAGTCAGTGGAGGTCAGGTGCGATCCTTGGCTCATCTGCGTGACCTTATAAAGCAATCAAAGACTCGTTAACTTTCGTATTGTTTTCGTTTTTTTAAAACTACTCTACATATACCAAAATCTTTCACAATCCCGTTTTGAAATCTTACTTCTTCCTTTTCCAATAGTTCTCCTTTCACTGCCGACCCATAGACATAACCTCCTATCTTACCATTTGAACAAATAATTCTATAGCATGGAACTACTAAAGGATCCAGATTTTTATTTAGATTATTGCCTACTGTGTGCGCAGCAAGAAGTTGACCAAGAGCCTAGCAATATCTCCTTATGTTGCAATTCTACCTGCAGAAATTCTCATTATAAGTTTGTAAACATCATTTTCAATTCTATGGTATTCATTAGAGACAAGCAATACAATACAATCCAGAATATATAGTCCTATAATTTAACATATTCTATAGGTCTGCTAATGCAAAGAAGATTTATATTTAATGTACTCAGGTTCTTCCTTGATCTGTTTTAAAACTCAAAAGAATTCCTCTTCATTTTCAATATATCTATTATTCTGTCTCATTTAATCAATTCCTATTTCTTAGTATACATATAGAGAGACTATTTATCTACCATAATGATTGTCGAAATTTTCATATTGCTGGTCACTCTCCGCTCATCTGATAAAGTGTATCTAATACCAACTATTTTTGTTACCATCGTATTCTCACAAGTTAATGCATTGATTGCAATAACTATATCAAACTCTCAACACTTCAAGACCTGTATTTTCTACTAGTGTCATTATCCTATTTTTTTCCTTGCCCAGTCCTTTCCAGTCAACTATTATATATGTCACTTTTTCTATACTCTTTGCAATCATTTGATTTAACATATCTTTATCAACCGATCCTAAATTATACTTTGGAGCCACAGCAGCAATGCCGAATTCTGACTCCAATAACAACTTGTTAAATTTTAAAGGATAGTGCGTCCCTCCCAAACAAATTCCAACTTTTTTACATTGTCCTAATCCATCTTCGAGAACTCGTAACAGACAATTGCATACTATAGAAGCAGCATTTTTGTCAACCCACTGCCTTTCTGCAGAACCAATTTCAATAAACAAAACTGGCTTTTTTAACGATGTAGGTCCATGATGGCTTGCTTCTATAACAATTTCATAATGCAGAAGAGATGGTCTAGCATTATTAATTTCCTGTAGATATCTTTTTTGTAAATATGGATATGATATTGCTAACTCTCGTGGGTTTCCGCCATAGGAATTATTTGCATAATTTCCAGTGCAATGACAAGTCAAAGTAGGGATTCCGCTTCCGGATCTATGTTTTGATAAAAAAATAAAAGCTTTGGAATGCGGATATTTTGTATCTAAATCTTCTATATAGAGTAAACTTTCATTAGAGATATGAAGTTTAATTTTTTTATATACTTCTGAGGTATGTGCTTCACTATTATTATTCTCATCATATAGAGAAAAATCTTTGTAATATCTAAGATAATTAGCCATAGTCATACTTGCTGCATCCTGTTTCGAAGCAACAAGAGTAAAGTAGGACTCCACAATAAGATAGTATGGTTAACTAATAATAAGTTATAACAGTATTGAAAAATGTTAAGATTAGACGAAAAAGTATGTTCAAGTTGTATACATTTTTAATGATAATAGGAAGAATAATAACAATGATAATAGTAATAATGCAATAGTCGGAACTCAGAATCTAAGATAAACCTGCAAAGAAGAGATACAATAAACATATTATTATCATTTAAACTGACTGAGATTATGCGATAAAGGATAGACGGACAATAGATCGTAATAAACAGAAGAGGAGGAGCATTCGGCTTAGATACTCATCTAAATTAATACAAATAGATGCAATATTCAGAAATTATCGTTAGAATTGCTCTCTAACGGGAGCGAATACTAATAATAATGATTCAATACTATTGACATATTTATCATGTTAATAATGATGGAAATAATTTTCAGCCTTCGAATAGATTCTATTATAAGATAATTTACTTAGTCACAGTTATAAGATAGATCTGGAAATTGGACTTTAATGAGCGATGAATTACGCCGTCAGCAACAGGCTGCTTCAGTAGAGCAAAAAATCAATGAACTGGTTCAGCAATCACGTGTTCTTGAAGCCTATATGAATGATAACATTAGTCGGGAGGCTACCGTAACACGATTATTGGAAGAAGCACGACTGGCTTCTAATGCTATTCAAAATGTTCCTAATGATTCCGAAGTAGAATCATTTATGCCTGTTGGAATTGGAGTTTATATAAAAGCCTTAGTTCCACCGGTGAAGAAATTGTTGATAAATATAGGTGCAAATGTTACTATAGAAAAAAGTAAAGAAGACTCTATTAACTATATTGAATCTAAAATTAAGGAATTTGAAGTTGCCTTAAGACAACTTGTTAGCCAAAAAGAACAGATATCAATGCGTATGGAACAAATTCAAGGACAAGTAAACCAGATGTTACAAAAAGGTGCTTCTTCAAGTGGTGCTTCTAGTGGCAGCTCCCAATCGCCACATCATAATCAACAATCCCGTGACCCTGGGCAACAACATCCACGTTAGGCGAAATAAGGATATGTTTGATAAACTCAGAAATGCCTTTTCAAGTGCAGCCAAAACTATAGGTCAAAAAGAGATTTCTGAAAAAGATCTTGACGATAACTTATTTGGTTTACAGCTTGCATTGCTAGAAAGCGATGTTGCACAGGAGGTAATTGATGATCTTTCAGCAATATTAAAAAAAGAACTATTAGGTTTGAAACTCGAGAGAGGACAGAATGCAGAGGACATTATCAGGTCAAAGCTTCACAATATTATTGGTGAAATGCTTGCCAGAGGTGGAAAGATAGATCTAATAGAGAAAATTAAATCAAAGAAGGAAACAAAACACGGACCATTCGTTATTGTATTTTTGGGAATCAATGGAACTGGTAAAACTACAACGGTCGCAAAGATATCTAATTTATTACATAAGAATGGCATTTCTGTGGTTTTGGCAGCTGGAGATACTCATCGTGCAGGTGCAATTGAACAGTTAAGCCAACATGCAGAAAAATTATCACTAAAGATCATCACACAAAGATATGGATCAGACCCTTCAGCAGTGGCAAGAGATGCAATCGATTATGGTAGAAAACATTACGTTGATGCGGTATTGATTGATACTGCTGGTAGAATGCAGACTGCCAAGAATTTGATGGATGAAATTGGTAAAATTGTAAGAGTAGCTAAACCGGATCTGAAATTATTTATAGGTGATTCGCTAGCTGGGAATGATACAATTAATCAAGCACGAGAATTTTTCCACTATACTAATTTTGACGGCGCAATTTTAACTAAAATAGATGCAGACTCAAAGGGTGGTGCAGCACTTTCTATTGCATATATCACATCCAAACCAATTGTCTATCTTGGAGTTGGTCAGGGATATGATGATATAATTCCCTTTGACTCAGACAAGTTCCTTGAATCGATATTTGGTAATGCTTCAGTAATTGATATGGAGAATTTAAGAACACCTACTTATGCACCGGCCGCTTCTGAATCAATCGAGATTTCACCATCATCGTCATCATCAAATATAACATCAGAAGTAACAACAATATCTAATACAATGAATAAGTCAGAAGGTCATCCTATATCTGTTCCAGTAGCACAAACAAAAGATATTGAAGAAGAGAAAAGAATGCTTTTCAATAAAAATCCTGCCGAAGAAAGCATGATACAGGCAAGTGTTACTTCTTCCTATCCTCATCCTATAGAAGAAGATAAACCAGCTAAGAAGGTAGAGAAGAAGAGTCGTTTCGGTCGATTGTTTGGTCGAAAGGACAAAGGAATGATAGGAGAACAGAGAGATGAAGAAAAGTAGAAAGATTTACAATAATCTATAGTAGCAAAACAAATAGAATGGGATTACTGCAATCAAGTAACAGAAAGCAAATCCGAAAAGAACAGTAGAGGAGATTAAGATAATACCGTTGATTTACAAGGTAGTCGTTAAAAAAGAGAATGTAAAAGAAGACAGGTTATTTTTAGCCTTTACACAAAGACAATGAAAACTTTCTTAAATAGCAAAGACATTCTTAGCCTGCAGGATCTGAGTTCAGAGGAAATTCTTTCGATTCTAAGATTATCTAGTAGTTTAAAAAATGAATTCAAGAATGGAGAAGGAGGAAAAGCAAGCCAATTATTAAAGGGCAAAGTACTTGGAATGATTTTCCAAAAACCGTCAACTAGAACTAGAGTAAGTTTTGAGACCGGAATATTTCAGCTTGGTGGGAACACGCTATACCTCAGTACTAATGATATGCAATTATCCCGTGGAGAATCTATTGAGGATACTAGTCGAACCTTATCTCTATATCTCAATTGTATTATCGCTCGTGTTTATGATCATGCAGATGTACAGAAATTAGCTGACTATGCTTCTATTCCTGTTATAAACGGCCTTTCCGATACTTTCCATCCCTGCCAGATACTTGCAGATCTGCTAACAATTCAAGAGCACAAGAAAAAAATGAAAGGATTAAGTCTTGCATGGATAGGAGATGGCAATAATGTGTGTAACGATTTGTTGTTAGGTTGTGCAAAAACAGGGATCAATATGACGGCAGCCTGTCCCCATGGCTATGAACCTTTGGAAGAAATAATAAAACTATCTAAAGAGGAAGAAAAAAAAACTGGAGCCGAGATAACTATCACAGATGATCCCGTTCTGGCTGTCAAAGATGCGGACGTTATAGTAACTGATACATTCCTATCAATAGGAAAAGATGAAGAAAAGAGTACCCGGGAAGAGGCTTTTCTTCCAAGATATCAGGTAAATTCAGATCTTTTAAAGCTTGCAAAAAAAGATGTGATATTTATGCATTGTCTTCCTGCAAAACGGGGACAAGAAGTTACCTCAGAGGTCATAGATGGAAAAGCATCAGTAATATGGGATGAGGCTGAGAACCGATTACATGTTCAAAAAGCTCTAATGTGTATGTTAATATAAAAAGGGAGAAACAATATTTTAAATCTCTATAAATATTAAAGTCATCGTTAATAATATTACTTCTAACCAACTGAATGATCCATAAAAGTTTTTAAAAATTGAAATGAGCCGTCACGGTAAGAAAGGTTATCTTATATTGTATTATTAGAGATGTTCTCTTATATCTTCACAGTTGTTTGTATGAGTATCACCTTTGCTTGGATCAAAGTCTACTATTACATCAAGACCATCTCCACAGTCAAAATAATCTGCACCATCTCCTCCCTTAAGTAGATCATTTCCATCCTCTGCATACAGTTCATCATTACCTTTTCCACCTACTAGAAAATCATCATCAAGTCCTCCGAATATAATATCATCTCCCGTTCCACCATAGAGTTCATCTCCTCCTAGACCACCTTCTAGATTATCATCTCCACTATTACCATATAGCCTATCATTTTCTAAACGACCCTGCAATACATCATTATCACCTCTCCCATACATAATATCTGGAGTATTACATCCCAGCATTAGATCAGCTCTACTAGTACCATCAGTTCTAATAATATCACCACTAATAGAACAGGCTGCCTCTATTACATTATCACCCCATGACTTAGTAAGCGGTATTATTGACGCTAAAAGAAACAGTACAATCCAAACTGATACTATTATTCTTGCTAGAGATTCTCTTGGCATTTATATATACTGTTAATTCATCACTACTTATTAATGTCTAGGAATCAAAACTTCGAACAATATTATAGTAAACCTTACAATACATATAGCAATCTGTGCATAAGCATTTCAATACTTGCATACTAATCTTTTAGGATCATCGTTTAGCAACATTCTTTATATGACATAATTGATATTTTCTCTACTTGACTTTGATTTGAAAACAATCCAATAAAATGTATAGATCCCCTCTTTTTAGAGGTTTACTTTCAACGTCACAGTTATTAATGATTTATACAATTTATTTGGCTACTTGACATTAAAAAAATTTTACAAGATGAACCAAAGTGAACGTTTACATTATTTAAAAGAAACAACAGGTTTGTCTGCACAGGATATTGGTATATTACGGGATCCTTCATCAGCCTTTAGCTTTGACAATGCTAATACAATGATAGAAAACGCAATAGGCGTATTTACTCTTCCCCTTGGTATTGCAACAAATTTTGTAATTAATGATAAAGAATACCTTGTACCGATGGCTATAGAAGAGCCTTCCATAATTGCAGCTGCAAGTAAAGCAGCAAAAATTGCAAAGAACAAAGGAGGTTTTATAGCACAAGCATATGAATCAAATATGATAGGTCAAGTACAGCTGGTTTCATTACCTATTTCTGAAGAATCTGCAAAAAGAAACATTCTATCTAATAAGAAAGAGATATTAGAGTTGGCAAGCTCAAAAAGCAGATTTGCTCTTGTTAAAGACCTGCAAGTTAGACAAGTGCAAGACAAAAGTCAACATAATAAAGGTGTTATGCTTCTTGTAGAATTAATAGTTGATGTTAAAGATGCCATGGGTGCCAATATAGTAAATACTATGTGCGAGTCAATAGCTCCAATAGTTGAACAGTTATCGGGTGGCAAAGCTATATTAAAAATAATTTCAAATTATGCAACAAAGAGGCTTGTAAAATGTAAAGCAATTTTCGATAAGGACGAGCTAGGGGGACAAGATATTGTGGAACGAATCTTGTATGCATATGCTTTTGCATATTCTGACGTCTATCGTGCTGTGACTCATAATAAAGGTATAATGAATGGCATTGATGCGGTTGCACTGGCTACAGGGCAGGATTTTCGTGCAATTGAGGCTGGAGCTCACGCATACGCTGCAAGAGACGGAACCTATAGATCAATGACTAACTGGTATAAAACGGAAGAAGGCGATTTAGCAGGTGAGATAGAACTGCCAATGGCTATTGGAATAGTCGGAGGAGTCGCCTCAATCCATCCAATGGCCAAAATAGCCTTAAAAATTCTCGGAGTTAAAACTGCAAAAGAACTTGCGATTATATTAGCTGCTGCTGGTCTTGCTCAAAATTTGGCAGCTATTAGAGCGCTAGCATCTGAGGGTATCCAAAAAGGACATATGAGATTGCATGCTAGAAATATTGCTGTCGCAGCAGGTGCCATAGGAAATCAAATCGAAATAGTTGCCAATAAAATTGCGGAAGAAAGAACTGTAAATGTAGATAGAGCAAAAGAAATTCTTGCACTGCTAAATAAGGATAGTTATAGTAACTTATAGGGAACTGCAGCAAGCAGAGCAATATTCCTAGTGCCTGTCTTTCCATTTACTAGATTATGCGTATTGTTTGGCGTTGTTGATCTTAAAATATAGATCAGGTAGTAGCACTCCTAGTATCTCATCATGTCCACAAGAAGAATCATGTGCAACCATATGATATGCTTTATCTCATTTGTTAAGGCATATTTTGAAAATAAAGAGTGGTCTGCTTCAGTCCACAATTCAGCAGATTTAACACTTAATTGTTCTATTCTCTTCATCTATGATATATTATTCATTATTTGCGATAGTGGTCTGTTTTTTTGGTTCAATGAAGGATAGTATAACCATTTGAAGAAGCATATAAGATATGATCTGCGAAGATTGTATCTGCCAATTCATTTATGTATGGATCTGCTTCTTCTGACTTGCGATGGCTATCTAAATATACTAAGATACCATAGAGCGTTATATCAGAGAATGATAATAGTTTCTTATTTTGATTTTGATTGTTGACATCCATTCCATATTCAAATAGTATATTACAGCTACAAAATATCAAGTATGTTTGAAAGATTTAGATAGTGCCTATAGATTACTAGCTTTTCCACATTCCATATAGTAGGGAATGTGTATGAAAAAAGTGTATGGATACTTCTAATAATATGACTTACTGTACGGAAAAACGTATGGAACGACTAATTGATATGATTTAGTATATGTCGTAGAATGCAACTAGGTTTGTCTATACATGAGTGAAGGGCTTATCTCTGCATTCATCACTATAATCTAGTCGCACAGATACTTTCTATGTTCCGCTTTGATTGTAATCGCTTTACCTTTGCAGCAATGTGAATAGGAGATAAGACCGTCCATTACAATCTTTGTCTTTGCTTCTAAAAGTCTGATAAGTCACGGTTGTCGTCGTTGCTGCTGAAGTTACAGATGATATCCTAGTTTTTATCGTCATTGTCTTTATTTTAGTTGCTAAAGTTAGCCAGTCTAGTAATCAAGTATTCCCATTAAGAGTATTAATCTAATCAATATACTTACACTGATTAGAGTATGTGAAAAACTCATAATAAATGCTAGTAAAACCAGTTCTTAAAACAAGAAGATAATCCACGAATAAAAATTCTATCTTTTAGAAGCTTTTAATGAATATATAGCCGATAATAGACTTTGCTTATTTGTTCATATATGCATACTGTAAAATTCGCAATCCCAAAAGGTAGCATTGAGGATGCGACATTTAGAATTCTTGAAGAGGCATGGCAAACAGTTAGTGGTCGTGGGCGTACTTATAGAGTAAAACTTAGTGATTCTGAAATAGATGTCAAAATATTAAGACCTCAAGAAATTCCTACTTATGTTCAAGAAGGCTTCTATGATGTTGGAATTACAGGTAAAGACTGGATTAGAGAAGCCAAAGCGGATGTCAAAATATTACTTGATTTAGAATATGGCCGAGTAAAACAAGTAATTGCAGTTCCACAAAGCTTTGAATTAAATGACTTGACAGGGTTAATTACAGAATTTGCCAAGAATAATAAAACTCTAAGAATATCTTCAGAATATCTCACTACTACTGCTTCTCATATAAAATCAAACTTGTCTTATCAAAAATACTTTGGAGGCAGCGATCCTATGGTCATTACTCCATGGCTAAGAGTAGGAGATAATAAACATGTTCAAATATTCCTTTCCTTCGGAGCAACAGAGGCAAAGCCACCTGAAGATGTTGATGCAATTTTTGATATTACTGAAACGGGTACCACCCTTACACAGAATAATCTGAAAATAATTGATATCGTTTTTGAGTCTTCTGCTGTTCTCGTTGCAAACAACGATGCTCTGAAGGATCCTAAAAAGAGAGAAAAGATAGCAGATATGATTGCGTTATTAAAGGGGGTAGTAGAAGGTCGTAAAAAGCTCCATATTTTCGTCAATGTAAAAAAAGAAAATCTCAATAAATTGCTTAAAAACCTGCCTGCATTGAAAAAACCAACAATTAGCCCATTAAGTGAAGAGGGGTGGTATGGAGTAAATACGATTATCGATAAGGATGAATTTATTAAAATAGTCCCTATAATGAGAAAAATGGCACAGGGCTTAGTGGTAATGGAGCCAAGACAGATTCTGCCTCTGCATGAAATTAATTTAGATGAGTATTCTTCTTGATAAAGACAATAATTGTTGAGAACGCAAAATCTGACGCTGAAAACTTACGAAATTCCAGCGATAGCATTTCTGATGATGAACTAATTCAAAGGACAAAAGGGATAATGGGAGATATAGAAAAATATGGAGATTCAGCCATTATGGATTATGAGGAAAAGTTTGATGGTGTTAGATTAAATTCATTGAAAGTTACAGATGAAGAAATGAGGGAGGCATATAACAAAGTTACCAAAAAACAGATTCAATCGATTAAGATGATAAGGAACAGGCTAATCAAGACTGAAATTGCACTTTTCAAGCAGTTGCAGAAAAAAATTTCATTTTCATCTAATGGAGTAAATATTCAGCGTACGATTCAGCCTATCTCTAGTGTTGGATGCTATGTCCCCGGGGGAAAAGCTCGTTATCCTAGTACGATGGTAATGTGTGCCGTCCCAGCAAAAGTCGCTGGAGTAAATCGAATAGTGGCAATATCTCCACCATTGCAAGATGGAACGATAGATCCTTTAACTCTAGTATCAGCAGAAATTTGCGGCGTTAATGAATTCTATAAAATAGGTGGTGCACAAGGAATTGCTGCTTTGACTTTTGGAACTCAGAGTATCAACAAAGTAAACAAGATTGTTGGTCCAGGAGGCATATTTGTCTCTATTGCCAAAGCTCTTGCTTCTACCAGAGTTTCAATAGATATGGTGGCTGGTCCTACTGAATTAGTAGTATATGCAGATGCAAAGGCTGATGCACGGCTAATTGCAATGGATATGATATCACAAGCTGAACACAGTTACGATACATTTTGTGGTCTTGTCACTACATCTAAGGAACTAGCATTACAAGTTAATGGAGAGATCCAATCTATTCTTAACAATAATTCTATTAGTCGTATTGATATAGTCAGAAAAAGTTTGGAAGAGAATGGATTCATTGCAATCTGTGAAAATGAATATTCAGCAGTAGAGTTCATAAATGAAGTAGCACCAGAACATTTAGAGATAATGGCAAAGAATGCAAGAACCATTTCAACAAAAATTACATCAGCAGGATTGATATTAATTGGAAACTTTACTCCATCTTCAGCTAGTGATTACTGTTTAGGTTCTAATCATGTTCTTCCCACATCTGGTTTTGGTAAAGTTAGATCATCATTATCCGTCCTCGATTTTATAAAGATAGTAAATAAAGTAGAAGCTACTAGGTCAGGTTTGAAGAAAGTGGAATCTAAAGTTAGGGAAATTACATTAGCGGAAGGTTTAATGAATCACTATGAAGCCATAAAGGAAAGAATAAAGTAATGAGTCCGTGGCTGTATGAGAAATTAGAATGGCTCTCCAAACTTGATAATTATATCAGGCCAGAAAGAATTAAAAACTACATTAAATTAGATGCCAATGAGAATCTTCTATTAAATAGAAACTTTATTTCAGAAATAGCTTTACAAGCTCTAAAATACACAGATTTGAGAGAATACCCGATAGATCAATTTGAGGAGATATATAAACAACTGGGAAAATATATAGGCATTAGCAAAAAGTACCTTGCAATAGGAAATGGATCAGATCAACTAATTGAATTAATTCTATCGATTATTGGAAGAGAACAACAAGCTACTGTTTTCACACCAACCTTTTCATATTTCATAAACCGATGTAAATTACATGATGTCACAGTCAATAGAGTACCATTAAATAAAACAGATAATACCTTGCAGAAAGAAGAATTTCTAAATAGTGCCAAACAATCTGATATGGTTTACATTTGCTCTCCTAATAACCCAACTGGCAATCAATTTGACAAGCGATTGGTTTTAGAAATTATAGACATACTTGAAGATAAATTAATTGTAGTGGATGAGGCATATGTTGAATTTGCAGATTATTCTTTAACTTCAGATATTGCAAAATATAATAATATTGTCATATTGCGCACTCTGTCTAAAGCATTTGGATTAGCTGGCGCGAGAGTAGGCTACTTGATAGCTAATGAAAAGTTTGCGCAGCTATTTAGATCAATAATCCAATCTCCATATCCAGTAAATAGTTTATCATTAACAATAGCAAGCATTATGTTATCTAATTTCAGTTATATCAAAGATACTATTGAATTAATTAAAAATGAAAGAAAAAGAGTATTTGACTATCTCACCAATCTGAAAGGAATTAAGGCTTTCAATTCTAATGCAAATTTCATTTTCATCGAAACCTATGATAAATATAATGCGATCTTAAAAGAGTTAGAAAAACAAGGAATAGTTGTTAAAATGATAGGAGATATTGAAGGCTACAGAGGTTGCATTAGAGTTACTATAGGTACGGAGGAAATGAATGACAAATTTATCAAATCAATAGAAGTTGCCATATAAAGCAGGATAAGTTATTTAATTTCCTCTATTCAAAATTGCAATTGTATATTTTATATAAGAATCTGGTTTTTATTGTAATAATGTATTTCGCAAATGGGGATGTCGTAGGCAAATTCTGACAAAAAGTCAAATCTATTACTAATAGTAGATTTGCTGTGAATACCTATTTGTTTATTTTTTGCGTTTATGTCCTTCGCCATAATTTTATATAATCAATTGTCTACATCAAAGAAGATTCAAGTTTATGAATTTATAGATTCAAATATAATAAAAGTGGCAGATGATGATAACAACTAGTTGCAGCAATATTATATAGTTAAAGAACTTAAATCATTTAATCCAGAATGTATTCTTTTTGATATCGACGGCGTATTAGTAGACATAAGAAACTCTTATAATATTGTAATTAGAAAAACCATAGATTTTATACTTAAATACATAGCCGGCCATACCTTTCTGAAGGGAATAGTCAATGATGAAATAATCCTAAAGTTTAGACAAACAGGCGGCTTCAATAATGATGCTGATACCACTTATGCCATCGCACTGGCGATATTACTAAATCCGCAAAAAAGTATTAAATCAACAAGAGAATTTCTTAGTTTTATTGCTAAGAATACAGATGAGGGGGGTATTATTTCTGTCGAAAAATTTTTGTCATCATATTTTCATTATGAAGACATTCAGAAATTAAAAGAAAAATTGCTTTATCCTGCCCCAGTTGGCAACAGTTTGCTTGCAACAGTTTTTGATGAATTTTTTTATGGACCAAAATTGTTCCTAAAATACCACAAGATAAAACCAAAATATTATTTTGGAAAACCTTTGATCGAAAATGACAAGCTTTTAGCAACCAATACTACGATTAACAAGATTACCAAGAGGTTTGATGGCAATCTTGCTATTATATCAGGTCGAAGTAAGATCGCAGCAGAATACTCACTGAAGCCAATATTCAATATATTTAATCTAAGAGCTTGTATATTTCTAGAAGACGAAAAACGTGAATATAGCAAGCCTAATCCTTATGCAATAAAGAAGGCTATGAAAATCATGAATAGTAAAACCGCAATATACATTGGAGATTCAACTGAAGACCTACTAATGGTTAGGAGAGCAGAAAAAGAAGCAGATATCAAAATAGCATTTTTTGGAGTTTACGGATGCAGCACTCGGCCCGCATTAACTGCAAGACAATTCAGAAAAATTGGGGCAGAAGTGATAATAGAAAGTGTCAACACATTACCAAACATATTAAATAAAGTGTTAATAAAAGAATGATTATCGTTGGTTTCTTCTGCTACTACTATCGAAAGAACTGCCAAGACAGAAAGAATCACTAAAGAGACCTCTGTCATAGTAGAGGTAAATATTGATGGTACAGGAAAGACGACTATAAAAACAGGTCTTCCCTTTTACGACCATCTTGTTGCATCTATTGGTAAACATGCCAATATAGATATTATTCTAACTGCTGAATCAAAAGATAGCATCATACATCACCTAGTAGAAGACATTTCAATTGCACTTTCACAAACTATAGACAAGGCACTTGGTGATAGGTCAAATATCATGCGATTTGGATATGCAATGGTTCCCATGGATGAGTCTTTGGCATATGTAACAATAGATCTTGTCAAACGTCAATTTTACGTTATACAATTAAAATTATCTAGAGATACTGTCGAAGGAATCCCAACAGAAGACATAGAACACTTCATAAGATCATTTGCACAAAACTTGAATGCATGTACACATATAATTGTCGAATATGGAGACAATGACCATCATAAAATTGAATCTGTGATAAAAGCATTTGCGGTATCACTCAGAATGGCTGCTAGTATAGACGAGAAAAGTGAAGGAGTGCCTAGCACAAAAGGTGCTATGTAATGGCTAAGGTAGCAATATTCGATTACGGTGCAGGCAACCTTTTTAGTTTGAAAGCCGCATTGCAAAGAAACGGGGCGCAGAATGTCCTAATTATACACGATATGAAAGGTCTCGATAAATTTGATGGTCTGGTTCTGCCTGGAGTAGGCAATTTTGATCCTGCGGTAAAATCAATTGAGCCATATAAAGAAATATTCAGCAAATCTATTGAGGATTTTATGCCGATCCTTGGCATATGTTTAGGCATGGAGATGTTGTTTAGTGATAGCGAAGAAGGAACACGTGAAGGTCTTAAAATTTTAGATGGTAAAGTAATAATGTTACCTAAGAAAAAAGTCAAGGTTCCACATATGGGTTGGAACAATCTTGAGATAACCAAGAAAGAAAGTAAGTTAATACAAGGAATTAAGGATGGGTCATGGGCATATTTCGTACATTCATATTGTATAGTTCCAAGAAACCATAGTATAGTTGCTGCAACTTCTGAATACGGGATTAACATTCCAGCAGTAGTTGAGGAAGACAATCTATTTGGTACCCAATTCCATCCTGAAAAATCAGGCAAATTAGGTGCAATTATAATAAAAAATTTTCTTAATGTATGTTCTGACAAAAAATGAAGGTAATACCATCAATAGACCTTATGAATGGAGATGTTGTTAGATTGGTTAGAGGGGATCCTGCCAATAAAGTTGTATATAGTGATAATCCTATAGAAACTGCGAGGAAATGGGAAGCAGCGGGCGCGGATATGTTACATGTTGTAGACTTGAATGCGGCGTTGCGAACTGGCATTAATAATAATGAAATTATTTTTAAGATAATTGATGCTGTAAAAATTCCTGTTCAAGTGGCTGGCGGCATTAGATCTGTTCATGCCATAAAAGAGATGTTTAACAAAAATGCAGCTAAAATAGTTATTGGAACTATGGCTTACAAAGAACCGGCTACCATAAGACAGATAGCCAAAAAAAAGGCAGAAAAATTAGTAATTTCAATTGATCAAAATAATGGCAGAGTTATGATTGATGGCTGGAGGGAGGCTTCCGACTATGGAATCATTGATGCAATTAATCTATTTATGGCAATGGGTATCAGAGAATTTTTGCTGACAAGTATAGATAGAGATGGAACATTCAGTGGACCTGATGTCATGGTATTGTCACTTGCAAGCAGTATCACCAATTCACGAATAATAGCGAGTGGAGGAGTTTCAAGTTTAGAAGACATTATCAGAGTGAGGAGCGCAGGATGTTACTCTGTCATACTAGGTAAGGCTCTTTATGATGGTAAAGTAAGTATAGAGAAAGTAAAGACTATAGCATAAAATGGTATTAGCAAAGAGAGTTATTCCCTGTTTGGATGTTGATAATGGTCGCGTGGTAAAGGGAATCCATTTTGCAGAGGTAAAAGATGCCGGTGATCCTGTAGAGTTTGCACAAAAATATATCAAACAAGGGGCTGATGAACTTATTTTTCTTGATATTACTGCATCGCAGCAAGGCAGAGAAACTATGAGAAATGTTGTTAGAAAGGTAGCAAGTGTTATTGATATTCCCTTTACTGTAGGTGGAGGTATCAAAAAGTTAGAAGATGCACGTGATATTTTATTGAATGGCGCAGACAAAGTATCTATTAATACGGCCGCAGTGAAAAATCCAGAATTAATTTATGAATTAATGTCCATTTTTGGCAAACAATGCATAGTAGTTGCAATAGATGCTAAAAGAAACTATGGAAAAGGTGGGAAGAATTTTTTTTATGATCCAGTTCAAAATAAAAAGGAATTCTGGTTTGAAGTCAGAATTTATGGCGGAAAAGAAGGAACAGGAATCGATGCAATAGAATGGGCTACGCAAGTAGAATCCCGTGGAGCAGGGGAGATCCTTCTAACTAGCATTGACTCTGACGGAACAGAGAATGGATATGATATTATGCTGACAAAAGAGATTTGTCAAGCAACCCGCATTCCCATTATTGCCTCAGGAGGTTGCGGCAGTCCAAAACATATGTTAGAAGTCTTTGAAAAGGCAGATGTAGATGCAGCATTAGCAGCATCTATTTTTCATTATGAGAAATCGACTATAGATAAAGTGAAAAAATACCTAAAGGAAAATGGCATAAAGATTAGATTATAACGATGTAGTATTTATCACAAAACTAATACTGTTCAAATAAATTATCATCTTTTAAGGATTAAATTGAGTTGGTAGATACTATATATCTATCTAAAGAGCAATTTACTATCTTTTTAGATCATTGGAATCATGTTTGGCATACTAGTGACGATGTTATCTAAGTAATCACTACATTTTTAACTTTGTAATTAAAATAAATTATTGGTTTTAAAGTTAGGCAAAAGAAAAGTACTCAATGAAGCAGACCTAAAGGAAATGGTCATGCCGCAGCAAGGAGAAATGCTTGGCCGTGTTATCAAACTTGT
>DASQYF010000042.1:0-8197 GCA_035639375.1 Nitrososphaeraceae archaeon | reverse complement strand
GTGCAAATATTTTGTATGGACAAGTCATTGCTTGCGTTGAACTAGTCTGTTTTGATATTCTATTGCTATCCATAAGTATGATAAACAGTATTACCTTTGTCATCAAAACCAATATGATAAATTAATAAAATATGTTGGTTTTATCAATGAATCTTATCTTATGGACATAATGACTATTGTATATAAAGAATAAAAGAAGCCTTCTATCTTATCTCTTGTTCTTCTGTCTCTTCCTCTTCTCCCTCTCCTTCTTTGTTACCTCTTTTAACCTTAACTTTTTCACTCTTTACCTCTTCAGTTACTGTACGAGTTTCTACAACTGGTTTCTTCTTAATAATAACTTCTTCCTTGACGTACGGCTGCTTTGAAATTTCTATTTCTTCTTTCATCAATGGAATTTTGATTTCTTTTATGGTTTCTACTGGGTGCAATGATAAAGTTGCCTCTCCGACAGAATTAGTATCAATAATTGCTTCTTCATGTGCTATCTCTACTTGAACTGACTTGGTCTCAGTTACTGGTTCCTTTATAATAGTTATTTCCTCTCCTGTAGTTGCTCTCTTGGATACAACTATTCTTTCCTCCATAATTTTGATGCGCTCTTCTTCTTCAACTATTGCTGATGAACCCTCCATGTAGGTATTCTTTGCTTCTTCTTCGGTTATACTAACATGTAATATATCTCCATCATAATATACTACAAGAGACTTTGGAATATAGAACTTTTCTTTACCTATAGTTCCTTTCTGTGTGAGGATAAAATCCTGATCGACTTGTTGTATTTCTCCAAGATCTGCATCATTTATACCTCTTGCTTCCTTCTTTATTACATCATCCCAGTTTATAGCACCAGTATCTGTATTAGTTTCCATGATAAAATAACTATACAATACATAAAATTTAATACTTGACAAAATTATTTGCTTTCTAAATAATTCGAAATAAAATCTGGTGGACTTTGGCTCTTATTTTTGGACTTCCTATAGAGATTCTTCAGAACATCATCATACTCCATAACTAATTAATGCACTTAATTAATGGTAGCTTTAATTATCGCGAGTATTGTCTTCGAAAAGATAAAAAATATATCTTAATTTATATCTTAATTGAATCTAAAATATTTTGTGTTATTTTCCCAAACTACAATAAGTAATTCTAATTCTTATTTTCAGTGATAAAAGACACAGTACATATAAGAAATGCTTATTGCGCCTCTTATAGCATTGCTCATATGGACTATTCGAAATATATGTCAGAAGTATTGACATATCAAAGAATAGATCTTGATGATGAAGAAAGGTCATTCCTTTTCAAAATTATTAATGGTCAAGATTCAGTTTACAAAATTCTTTCTTACTTTAAATTAAGACGCCAAACTATGTCTTACAAGAATGTTCAATATATTCTTAGTAGACTTCAAGAACGGTATTTTATTGAAGAAATAAGAAGAAAATTTTTACGCGGAACAATATACTACAGGTTAACTACATTTGGATTATTTCATATCTTTTCTAGGATGGCGAGTTATCCGCCTGAATTATTAATAAAATATAAAGATAACATAATATTACAAACTCTGCTATATCCATACTTTGAGGAAGAAACTATAAAATATTGTACTGCTCGTTTCTATTCTACAATAACTCAATATCTGCGTGAGTGTTGTCAAACAACTCTATTTGCTCTCGATACCATTAAATCTACATCCAATGTAGAAGACAGAGGAATACAAGCCAAACAGTTAGAGTTTGATTTAGAATGGCATACTAAAGCTTTGGGCTTTAAACTGACAGTCCTATATAATGAATCAAATATGCTAATTACCAATCCTGATGTTTCAAATGATAATGCTAGAATTGCATTATATGAGGTTGAAAATGAGATGAAAACACTTCTCTCAAAAGATAATAGATTCATGGGTCTTATTCTGACTCTTAAAAAAGAATTTGAGGATGGATATAAAGAACTAAATGATCTAAAAAAAGGCAAATGAAAGATTAATCATTTAGTAAAGATAGTATAAAGATTTTTTGGAGTTATAGAGTCTTTCTTTTTTATAGTCGATAACAACAAGACGTCCTAATCGATCTGTCTTCAAACACCTTTTTATATATCTATAAAGTGGTTCTTGTCACGCAACTATAGATCTGATATACCCAGCGTCTATATAAGAAATAAATATGTAAGTAAACTAAATCCAAAATATAGAACAAGTACCACAGTGGAAAGAAACAAGCCCCTTTGCTAAGGAGAAAGTACCTGTCAACAATGAACCTTTAATGAGATAAACACATTATGTAGCCAAGGTAATTATTCACAATACTACCTATGTAGCAACTACTATAAGCATGAATTCTACAAAATTTGTTTTTAAATGTTTACTACACTATCACTGCAAATTATTAGTGATCAATATATTCACAAGCTATGGCATATCAGTTATAATTCTGAATAGAAAATGTATTGGATAAAACTAGTTGTACAATTACATACCTACATGCATATTCAATAGTGATGCATAGTCAATAGAGTATTTAAATAGGTGAAAATATTAATTAGGTAAGCCTAATGAATTGCCATCTACTAACAGGCAAAGTGTCAAAACCATAGTGTAAAATAATGGTGATTGAAAAATGACAAAAAATAAACTAAAAGAAATAAAAGATTTGCGTAATAAAAAAATGTGTGTATCTTTTGTTTTCATAGTTTTAATTATTAGTTTGCCTACTTTGAACAATAACCTGTCTTTTGCTCAACAACAACAACAACAAACGAAAACAGAATTAAATAATGATATCATAATCGTTATGGTCAACCTTGAAAGAATAAGAACACAGCTTTTACTAACTGAGAAAAGTCTTGATAATGGAGATACAGAGATGGCTTTTGCTCATGCTTTTATTCCTCATGCCGCTACTTTTCCATCTATTAAAAGTCGACTAAATGACATTAACAAACAGTTCACTGCAGAGCTTGAGGCAAGGTTAACAGATTTGCCATTTAATATAAAGGCTGGAAAGGATTCTATACATAATATAAAACAAGATATTTCAAAGATTAGTAATCTATTGAACAGTCTTTCTAGTCAAATACTTGGGTCAGATCTACAATCAGATAAGAGATTAATAGCCCAAATTATGGTATTTTTATTAAGAGATGCTGGCAAATCATACCAAATCTCTAATGCAACATCAGCGACATCAATATCAGACAAAGAAGGAGAAAAAGAAAAACAATCACAACCATCAATAAGAGAATTCAGTAAGGTTGATTATGAGAATGCAATAGGTTTAACTAATGTATCTAAATCAAATTATAATAAAATATCAGATTCAATAGATGAAAGAAGAAAAGAAGAGATTAACTCTTTCTTCAGACAAATAGAAAATTCTCTTAGCCAAAAATCAGATCAAGAATCAGTTTTACGTCTAGTTACTGCAGTAGAGAGAGACTTATCAGAAGAACTTTCATTGAATAATGGCAATGAGGGTGCAAGGCAATATAATAAATATTTCTCTGCGATAAAAACTCTATTATCTAATATCACAACACAAGTAAAGGAAAATGGAAACTATAAGGAAGCTGACAAGAATGCAATAACCGCCTATCTAGATAATTATGAATATTTGGAAGCGCCAATAGAAAAACACGATCCACAATTAATGGCGGATATAGAAATAGAGATGAGAGAGAAACTAAGGCAAATGATCAAAGAAAGAGAATCAGCAGCAAATATAGAATATTTTATCAACGGAATTCTTGAAAAAATTGGGAAGGCAGAAGAACTTTTGAAAAACGATCCTTCTTTCAATCAGTTGGAAGAAACTGGTGGTGCTGGTGCGAATTCAAGAGCAACAGCCTTTACAGATATTCAAGGTCTAAGCGAGGGTTTTGGAAAGTACAAAGGTGAAAGAAAAGAAATTGGCGAAGCACAGGATTCTGCAAAGCAGGTTGTCCGAAACAATATCGATCAGATTAGAAAAAAGCTTGACGAAATGCTTCTCCAATACAAGAAAGGAAGCTATAATGAAGCTTTAGCAACATCCCGCTCTGCATATTTGGATAGCTATGAAAATATCGAACTTCCTTTACGACCGATTAACCCAGACTTTACACTTGATATGGAAATAAAATTTGCAGAATTACGAAACCTCATTCTATCACAGAATCCATACGAAGAAATACAATCAAAGACAGTAGAAATTAGAAATGGTCTAGATGAATCAGAACGCCTTGTATCCGGAACTGGTGTTATCGCTCCCACAATAGCATTCACGACATCATTTTCCATAATTTTTAGAGAAGGCTTGGAATCCGCTCTGATTATAGGCGCAATACTTACATACCTAGAAGCTTCTAGAAATCAGCGCTTTAAAAAACACATTTACTATGGCTTATTCCTTGCAGCTGCTGCAACTGGAATATCCTGGTTTATTGCAGAATATATTATCGAGATATCAGGTGCCAGCAGAGAATTAATTGAAGCGATTGCGGGCATTTCAGCAGTTGCAGTGTTATTTTGGGTTAGCTTCTGGGTTCTAAATAGAATCGAGACAAAGAAATGGATAGAATTCGTGAAAGCAAAAATTTGGAAGGCAACAACAACGGGAGGCGTGACAGTGTTTATAATGCTCTCATTTTTTACTGTTTACAGAGAAGGATTTGAAACTGTTCTGTTTTATCAGGCCATGTTATCTTTTGCCAAGTACATGGAGTGGTATGTTATAGCTGGGATGACATTGGGCCTCACGATAATCATAGGAATAGCATTTATTGTGAGAAAATTAGGCAAAAAATTACCTCTCAGAGTGTTGTTTGGATTAACAATGGGAATTGGAGCTTATATGTCTATAACATTTATTGGTAATGCGGTACGATCATTCCAAGAAGCTGGATACATTTCTACAACCCATATGATTGGAATCATTCCTCGTCTTGATATCAATCTTGCAGCAATGACTGGTATTCATCCAACACTCGAGACGGTCATGGCTCAGTTTATTCTATTGTGTGTATACATCGTTGGATCATTATATGTATTAATACTTCAACCAAGAAGAAAGAAGAAAATAGAAACATCTAGAAAGTCCATGGCAGATATAGAAAGAAAGAAAAGTTGATGATTTAATGAATGTACAAGAGTAGTTTGACCCTCTTAATTCTTTAATATATCAGGAAATTCTATAGTTATAAAAAAAAATGATTTGCTCCGGTTCATATTAACAATGAAAATGTAGAACCTTTCTATACACAATGGTCAGAGCTAATTTATCATCTATTATGTATGTGTATTTATATTATTTTTAACTACGATTATTGTCAATAATAGTGATTTGACATATATTACCAAATTATACTTTTTTTATCCGTGATCCACATCTAGGACAAACAATATCCCTGTGCTGTGTTCCACATGTCATACAATAATAGGTCAATCTCCTCCTGCCTAATGTAGTGACAATAGATATGCCCAAGTCTATTATATTCAACACTTTTTCTCTGATATATATGGTAATTAAAATGACAGTTCCTAATATTGTAAGAAAGGAAAATGGAAAAGGCACCACATATGAAATAACAATGCCAATAGCAAAATATATAAAAAGTCGAGTTGACGGTCGTGAAGGGAATAGACTATTGTTCATATTTATGTAATATTATGTTGTCCCTAGATTTAAAACCTCATACAAGAGTATATGGTGTCACTAGGTCAAGGATGGCTAAAATATTGGTTAAAACTTTGTGTGATCATGAACAAACACAAAACTATACAATATATTGTAAAAATTATAATGTATTACAATAATACTTAATTCATAACAGATAATAATTATTGATAATGCCTTTTTACATGATAAGTATTCTATATCTTTTCAAGGAATGCTACCTATAGCGGGTTTACAAACATTTTTTACTTAATCTGCAAGTAGGCAACTATTATTAGGAGTTCCAATTAATTAGACTTGCGACTTTTCTAATTCACCTCCATGATTTATTGCAGAGGATATTTCTCATCAGATTGTGGTTTTAGTTCTTGCATAATGGCAGTGTTGAAAATTTGTTGGTGAGAATAGAGTACCGGATCAATCTCAAGCGATAAAACAAAGATCATGAATCATAATATGAAGTCTTTTAATTTGAAGAATTTTCATATCAAGATAGATAGAGTTAATAGTTAATTAGTGTCTTAGTGTCAATTAGTATAGTATTTGGAGTCTACTGTCACAAAAAATCCAAAGAATAATTATAATAGAGAGGAGCTTTACGTTGGAACTGCTGAATCAGAACATATAGAGATGTATCTTAAAGCAGTGTGGTATATAAGAGAGAGGGGTGAGGAGGTCAAAGTTAGCTCCATTGCCAAACTTCTTAATGTGAAGCAGCCATCAGTTGTCCAGATGCTTCATAAGCTTAATGATTCTAATTTAGTGTATTACAAGAAAGGAAATGTAGTAGAAATGACAGAAGCAGGTGAAAATATCGGAAAGCAAATGATTCGTAATACACGCTTACTTGAAGTAATGATGAAAGATGCACTGAAAATAGAAATTGATGAGGAAATGGTATGTGGCATTGAACATCATATGAAAAACCAATTTACTGATGCTCTTTGTACTTTATTGAAACATCCTAGAGAATGCCCTCATGGTAATAGAATACCTAACGGCGAATGTTGCACATAACATAATAACTTAAAAGAAAAATTATACTAATTGCTATTAGATTGAGAACTATTCATACTTTTTAAGGCGATGGACATTCCATGAACTTATGGTAGAATATGGTAAGAACAATAATGCTTTGATTATCAGTCAGGTACAATAAATAACAACGATCCATCCATAAATAGAAAGTTCTAGTTTTTAAGAAAATGAAGAATTCAAAGAAAAGAGCAAACCAGTCAAGCAATAACAGCTATCGTGATATTGCTATGTTAGTATCTACAATATCGACAGCGGCAGGTCTTTGTATCAATTATTATATATTTTGCAATTATTGTCATCTTTTACTTTGCAAGTCTTCTATCAAGCACTCACAATTGAGTTGATGTCTTCCTTTCTGAAATATTGCCTCATTAGACGGGTGGACCGGTCCTCCTGTTTCCACCATAGCATCCAGAAAGCAGGAGGACCCACTCACGTATCCTATGACTGTGTGTGAAATACAGTAGGATGTTTTTAGGGCTTTCCCTATTTATCCAGTTCACAGAACAGGAAAACTTATGTACTTACCATGATTTATTAGAGTTAAGATAAAATCTTCTAGGTTTGAACATAGTATGCCCTTGCAGTAATTATTTAATCAAAGAGGCATCATAAGATAAAACCATTTACAATTATTCCCTAATCTAGGGGTGGATAACAAGGATAAGCTGTTGAGCTACTTTTATCAGCTAAACTCCACTGTTATGGGACATAATTGTAGAAAGTTATTGTAATCCATACGAAAGGATATCAAAAACCGCTCATAACTCTTAACAATCAACATCTGTAAACCTCTTCAGGATTATATCTGCTTGGCAAGGGATAAAATTTTTTCATTAAGAGAAGATCACACAAGTCAGCTTATCTGCTCCTTAATTTTATGATTGAATATCAAGCAGATTTTATGCACATTTCCTATAATCTTCGTTTCCATACAGATTAGAAAATTGTTTTATATTGTGGAAGAAACGTACCTATTATTTTTATTTAAGATATTTTGAACAGCTCGTATCATTTCTTTTAAGGAAATAGGCTTTTGAATACAACCATCTACCTTCAGAGGCAACAAAATCTTTGAATATTGGCTGTCGTTAATATCAAATGCTGACATAAGAAAGATGTTAATTGATGGGAGAATTTCTCTCACTTTTTTTATAAATTCAAATCCGTCCATCACTGGCATTCTGACATCAGAAATCACCAAAGAATAATCTTCATAATTAAGCATAAAGTGCTCAAGCGCCAGCGATGGATCTGTAAATCCGAATACATGGTAACCATGTTTTTGTAATGACTGCTTCATTACTGCAACAATGTCAAACTCATCATCAAGTACTAATACCATCTTGTTGGAGGCCATGTCACTAGTGATGTCACTAGTGATGTCACTAGTGATATATTAATGTTCGTTAAGGAATTAATTATACAAGTAACGATTTTCTAAGAAATCATAATACATCTCATAACTTTCGCTGACAGTTTGTACCGTACTT
>DASQYF010000041.1:0-5753 GCA_035639375.1 Nitrososphaeraceae archaeon | reverse complement strand
GACGACTATAATATTGAGTGTATTTCAAAAGTCAACAATTATCTATCTTCACTTAAACCAGATGATCTTTACAAATCAGTTTCAAGGATTAACAATGATGGAATAAGAAGAACTACAACAGTTAAAGATGTATTAATTCATGTCATAACTGAAGAATTACATCATAGAGGAGAGATAATAGCAATTCTTTGGCAAATCAATATCCAACCACCAGATATGGGTTGGCTTTCAGTTATGAAAAAGACAGATCCTATATGGGAAATGAAGTAAGAGAGAGAGGATTAAATAAACAAAGCAGAAAATGCATAGTATCACAATAGAGTTTATACATATAGCCTATGGACTGAGATAGAAACACCGCAATACTTTGGCTGATATCAGTTTTTCTATGATATTACTATAAATTATCTTTTTATGATTGTGAGAAAAGCTATTCATTGTAGGCTAAATTTTTTCTCATCTGTTATGCCGGCTTGTTCTGCTTGGGTGTCCTTAAGATTATCATAGATTTTTTTGCGCTATTGAATATCTATTCCTGAGTTGCTTGCGCGAAAGTTATACCTGTTTGTTGTAGCAAATTCAATTGATCCACAACATCCCAATGTTGTACAATTTTTTCATTCTCTATTCTATAAAGATCTGCAGATCTAATACTTACTGGTTTGTTTGTTGGTGGCTTTCCTTGGAATTCTCCTTTGTATGTCCCAGTCTGATTAAGGAATACTGCTACAAGATTATCCTCTGCAACTATATGTTCTATGTTTGTATGCCAGTCAGGAAACGCTGTAAAGAATGCAGTTAGGAATTGTTTGAACGACCCTCCTCCCTTCGCTGCTATGGGATTAGAATATTCTTCAATCGCCGATAGATCATGCTTATTCAAAACATCTTCTATAAATGATTCAATAAGCGCTTTATTCTTTGATATAGACAAGGCAGTTGTTTTACAAGAGAAAGTCGTATTTGTAGGTAACGATCCTGTTGAGGTCAAAGCAGCATAGTTTCCTTCGTCTACATGTTATCCAAAGGGGTTTCTTTTGATTTCACTTGAGAGATTTTGCTCCCCATGAATCTAACGCAGTTAAATTACTTGCTGCAAACAATAAATACTTTTTATGAGTAACCGTACTTTCAATTCTGGGTCCCTAATATAGGGTTAGGAAAAGTTAATGGATCTGTTCCTATATTTTTAATAGTAATATTAACAACCTCTACCGTAGTATAATCGTGATTCGTGGGTAAATTAAACTATTTATGCAAATCTTACCATACAAAGCATTGTGCTTTTGTGATGTTTGGGTACGCATGATAGTTTTATAAGGGGATGCTGGTGATGCTGACTTTTAATTAGAAAGTTAATCAATCTCTCTTATTAACAAGGGACATAATTAAGGAGATACCTTATTTTCATTGTATTCTTAGCTGATTCCTTTCATTAGTTTTCTGATTCAAATAAATTCCAATATTTCATAATCTCCTTTTCAATTCTCACTTCATCTCTATATTTATTTGATCCACACATTATTATGGTATACAATTTATCTCTGATTGAGACTATCACAATTGTAAATGAAGATTAATATAGTAGTAATAGGTTTTGGCGAGAACAGAAAGCATCTAATTCAGCATTAATGAGCGTTTCTAATGAATTTCCTGAAATGAAAGTTACGATAATCGACAGAAGGATTCTGATTCTATAATTAAGAATGATAAGTGGTTATTGGTTCTTACGAATTATCTTCTTTTACCTTTCCAATGACGACTTGGATCATTAATAGTATCCTTTAAATTTGATATTTCTTTTTCTGCATCTTTGATTTAAGCTTTGTAATCTTTCTAATGAATGCAATGTCAAAGGCTATACCTTTACCCTTGCTATATCTTTCTAATATTCCAAAGAATATATAGAATATTGGTATAATTTCGAACCTTCCAGCAATCATATTTATTATAAGAAAAGTCTTTGATACCAAATCCAAATTAAGAGTAGTTATTCCTGTAGTTATTCCTGTAGTTGTTAGAGCTGAAACAGATTCAAAAAGGGAATCTATAAAGTTTCTTTCAGCAAAATAGCTTAATACTGCAGCTGTGATAAAAGATAGTAATATAAATAGCACTATTACAAGCAGAGATTCTCTAAAAGTTTTATCTGCTCTTAGTTTTTCTGTTCTTTCTTCATAGCTAATATATAATTTGTTATATCGTGAAGATACAGAAGATATTGATCTATTTGCAGTATCTATTGAAGTCTTTCTTTTTGTCAGTTTGTGAAAAATTTGTAAAAGTCTTCCAACTTTAATGCCGCCAGCAGTAGAAAATGCTGTTCCACCAACTAACATAAGTATTATTAATAGAATCTTTGCTTGGAATGATATTGAGGGTATACTTATGAATTGGAAACCTGCACTAGTTGAGGCGCTTACAATATGAAATGCTGATGTAAGCCATTCTAATGATGATGGTGTGATAGGACTGCTTAATAGAATATTGAAAGTGGGAATAGAAATCAGAATAATACCAATATATACAAAGACCTCAGGTCGTAATTTTGTTGTGTGTACTTCTTTACTAAAGATAGCATAATGAAATGCAAAAGGGAGAGCTGAAATTATCATGCCTGCCATAAGTACTAACAGTTGTTGAGCATTTTCAACAACTACATATGTAGAAGTAGGAACGAAACCTCCGCCAGTAACTGTACTAAATACTAATGCAACATCTTGAATATTATTGATATCGCCAAGAAAATATAGCAGCGTACTTAATAGTACAGTGTAAATTGAAAATATAATACTAATGGTTATAATTAGTTGTTTTGATCTCAGAATACCTCCACCAATCATTCCTCTCATGTGGATTAACTTTCTTTCAGGGTAGAAAAGCATCATTACAAGGTATACGAAACTTAATCCTCCTACCCATTGCGTATATGATCTATACAAAACAAAACTTTGTGGTAAATTTTCTGGCTGGCTTATCATAGAAAGTCCTGTTGTGGTAAAACCTGAAGTGCTTTCAAAGAAGCTGTTAACAAAAAGCGACAGTGGATCTATTTTGCTCCAAAATGGATTTACATACATGTAAGGTATGCTGCCAAAAAGGCTTAACAATACAAAGCTAGAAACTATAAGAATTGATGCTTGTCTTAGGTTCAGTGGAGTTTTTTCTCCGTAAGCATTCAATGCAAATCCGGCTGCAAACATACATGTAAGTCCAAGAAAAATTCCAGTAGCAGACACTGCTTCATTTAGCATTGTAGCCAAAAAAGCTGGAGCAACAAGAAGTATTCCAGCAAATTGCATTACAAATCCAAGATTACCAATGATGGGTTTATAGTGTTCTCTTACTGCCGCTCTATAGCTTCTAAATTTTCTTTCTAATACAGATGTTCTTATGGCATTTGCTAATTCTTCTTGTGTTACAATACCAAAGATCTTTATGTTATCGGTAACTGGTATATGCTTTATTGCATTAACTCTCATAAGTTCAAGAGCCTGTCTTACAGTTCCCTCTACTGATAACGATATAACTGGAGAAGACATTATAGATTTTAATAATATTTGATCAGAATCTTCTCCTTTCATTACAACTTTGTCTAAAATATCAGTGTCAGTTACCACTCCAACCGGTCTGGCATCTTTTGTCACAATGATTATCTCAGCTCTTCGTGAATGCATGTCTCTAACTGCATTTGCAACATTAATGTCTTCGTCTAGAACAATAAATTGTCCACGAATATGTGATAATATTGGTCGGTCTAAAGGATCTGCTACCATTTTTTGGTTTTAATTGATAAATGACCTGAGGGAATAATAAATAAGTTATCATGAATTAAATAATGTAGGTAAAAAATTGAATATTGTGCCGCTCTCGCTGAGGCCAACCACACCTTCAGCGCTGTTGCTGTAGCCATCACAGCCATTATAGCCTTCACCGTAGTCAGACTTTGAAACAAGCCTAGACAGACAATCTGTTTCCCATTAAACATGCTTTTGCTCTTTCTTCCTTGCCATTTATGAAATTTCTCTCTAAAAATATACCATAATGTAATTGATGGAAATACAAGTTCTGGTGACTGATTAGTTTGATTCTTGTTTAGTATCTTGATTAACTCCGGTCTGTGTATCATCATCTCGCCTATTGCGTATATCTTCTCGTCCAGGTCATTTAGAATCTTTGTTTCAATATCAATTGATACACTCCTCATTTCTCTTCTTGAAAAATAAAAAATAACAAATAATGTAGCAATGATACCTACGGCCTCTGCGAGGCCAACTAATTCAGGGATTGGAAGTTCAATTACCAAATCTTCTTTTCCTGCTACCAAGGTTAACATATATTGAATCATACTCTTCTTTCTTATACCATTCTCTTGCTATTTCTCGCACCTGATGGATCGATTTATTCAAATAGTTTTGCTTGACCTCTTCGTTGATTGCCATTCCTTCAGCAAGGACTCCTCGCACATCAGAATATCCCATAAATTGGAATTCAAGGTTCGATAGTGATAATGCATGCTCTCGACCTGAAGATGCTTTGTTACTGTAACTCCTCCACATGATATCAACGTGAGAGCTTTTTTCGCAGTATTGGATATAACCGTCTGGCCATCATTTCTTTATCCAAATGTGATTCCCTTCTGTATCACAGAATCAAACCACGCCTTTACAATAGCTGGTATAGAGAAATTATACATTGGAAACGCCACTACTACACAATATCGGTAGATTTCAATTGAGCGGCCATTCTATCCATTTTGGACAAAAGTTTCTCCTCATCTTGTGACAATTTTTGTCCTAGAATATTTCTGTTGATATGAGCTAACAAGTTGTTGTCAAGCAATATATCTGGCACTTCGTCTAAAAGATCTAGTTCCTCGACATCAGAAACACTGATATTCTCTCTGAAGGCATCCAATAATTTCTTGGTACTTGATTGTTCATTTGATATTGATGATTTACAGCATCCATATGCTACTGTAACTAAATATTATATTGAAAGCTATAAACTCTTAGGTAGACCTGGTAGATTTCGGAATACGCTTTTCGACAGTATACTCAATGTATGTCAAAATGTGTAGAAAATTCTCTAGCTCTATGTAAGACTCGGGGAAAATGTGTGGAGACGCTGAGTGATATGATTTAGTATATGTTATAGTTATATCAGATTACCGTTCAGGGGAGTTACCTGATCTAATACATATAGGCTTGATTTGAAAATGATATTAAGTATATAGTGAATATAAATCTCGTGGTAAAGGAACAAAAGTCTAAACCATATTCCAGAGACCCAGCATTAAATGAAGCCAATAATATGAGATTTGGAGAAGAAATAAGACCTAAGGCATATCCAGAAGTACAAGAGAAAGCACCTTCAAAGAAAGATAAAGATATTGTAGAGAAAGATAGTAATCTTGATTAAGATTATCTCCTAGTTATTATGTAGTCTGGAATTTCCAATTAAAGTTTAACCTTTATTTTAAAGCTTACAAATGGGTAATCAACCCCTTCTTACAATATTTTAAGAAAATAACAATAATGAATTATAGCTTTAGCTATACGTAACGAGATAAACTAAAGTTGCTGCTGCTGATCTGTTTATCATTCATTTGATTGATTTGGTTGTTGTTATAAATTTCTGGTTGGTTATTTCCCCTTGCTTCCAAAGACTATCAAATATGGATGCATAAGATAGAGCGATATTCTTTCTCAATATCTCCAAATTTTTAGAGCAAGCTCTTTATTTGTCAGCTT
>DASQYF010000040.1:0-5444 GCA_035639375.1 Nitrososphaeraceae archaeon | reverse complement strand
TATAATACGGAGGAAAGAAAAGGCAACCAATTACTAATCTAATTACTGGCTCTCTGTCTTTGCCTTTTATTCCTTCGATACTATTTGTCGGAGCAAAAGTAAAGAGTCTTTCATTAATACAAAAATGCTCATAAGACAAGTCCTTAGAGTATATCGATTTTTGAGTATTTTAATCATCTTTCTTTTGGATATAGAGTCATAATGAATTAGAATAACTTGACTTAGTTAAGTCCTTTAATTTGAAATAACAAAGATTAAATTTCGATAGCTAATCAGAAATTTAAATGAGCTCGTCTTCTACTTTGGAGCGAACAATAAATAAGGTCATATCCCAGGCAGAGGCAGATTTTATTACACAAATTGATTCTTCTTATCAGCAATCATTAAAAAATCTTGAAGCTTCGAGAATAAAACTTGAAGCAGAATATAATAGAATTCTTGAGAATGCTAGGAAACAGGCGGATAACCTCAAAAGGCAGGTCATTGGTTCTAGCCGATTGGCTGTTAGAAATAAACAGCTTATTTTGATTGAAAGGGCTGTAAACGATACTTTTGAAAAAGCAAAAACAATACTGGCTTCGTCAAATAAAGAGAATAGTTATAGAATTCTGATGACAAAAATTCTTAAAGATAGTGTTAGGATGATAGATTCAGAGGATCTTATTGTTGAATGCAATAAGAATGATATTAAATTAATCGAAAAGGCCATTGCTGATAGTTTTAACGCGAATGATAAGGTAAAAGTAAAGGTATCAGATCGTCCGATAAATACCATTGGTGGAATTCGAGTAAAGTCAGCTGATGGATCGATGACGTTTGATAATACTATTGATTCTCGCATAGAAAGGCTTAAACCTTTAATAAGGAAGAATATTGCCCAAATGCTAAGAGGCGAGATTTAACTAATGGTAACTAAAGGAAGAATTGTTTGGGTTAGTGGTCCAGCCGTAAGGGCTGATGGTATGGCTTCGGCCAAAATGTTTGAAACTGTAACAGTAGGAGATTCAAAGCTAATTGGCGAGGTCCTAAGATTGACTGGAGATGTTGCATTTATCCAAGTTTATGAATCTACTTCTGGTTTAAAACCTGGAGAGCCCGTTGTTGGTACAGGCCAACCACTGTCAGTGTTGCTAGGGCCCGGGATCATTGGAAGAATTTATGATGGAATTCAAAGACCGCTCGATGAAATTGCTCAAAAATCAGGAGCGTTCATTAGTAGAGGTGTAATCACAACTCCAGTTGACATGAAAAGAAAGTACAAATTCAAGCCGACACTCAAAAAAGGAGATGAAATTGGGGCAGGCGATATTCTTGGAACTGTAGACGAAACTCCCTTGTTGACTCATAGTATCCTCGTTCCGCCTGATTTTAAGGGGGGAAAATTGATAGATATTTCCTCTGAAGGGGAGTATGATCTAGAACACATTATTGCTACAGCCGAAAAAGATGGAAACAAAATCCAACTAAAAATGTATCACAAGTGGCCTGTAAGAAAACCCAGACCTTATGCAGAAAGATATGATCCTACCGTTCCCTTAATTACGGGTCAACGCGTAATAGATACTTATTTCCCTATAGCGAAGGGAGGAACAGGTGCTATACCTGGAGGCTTCGGAACAGGCAAGACTGTCACGTTGCATCAAATTGCAAAATGGGCTGATTCCAAAGTTGTAGTCTATATTGGCTGCGGTGAACGTGGCAATGAAATGACTGAAGTGCTTGTTGAATTTCCGCATTTAATTGACCCCAGGTCAGGTAGACCATTAATGGAAAGAACCGTTCTTGTGGCAAATACAAGCAACATGCCTGTGGCCGCTCGAGAAGCCTCAATTTACACAGGAGTTACTCTTGCAGAGTACTATAGAGATATGGGATTTGATGTAGTGCTTGTAGCAGATTCGACAAGTAGATGGGCTGAAGCCTTAAGAGAAATGTCTGGTCGGCTTGAAGAAATGCCTGCAGAAGAAGGATATCCTTCATATCTTGCATCAAGATTGGCAGAATTCTACGAAAGAGCAGGTCGCGTTAGGGCGTTGGGAAGTCCAGAAAGAGCGGGGTCTGTAACGCTTGTAGGTGCTGTATCTCCTTCAGGAGCAGACTTTACAGAACCTGTAACAACACATACTATCAGATTCATTAAAACCTTCTGGGCTCTTGATACTAGATTGGCTTATTCAAGACACTATCCATCAATAAATTGGATGCAGTCGTATTCTGGATATCTCGACGATGTTTCAAAATGGTGGACAAATAATGTAAGTGCAGATTGGTACGATCTGAGGGCAGAATCTTATCATATACTTCAGAGAGAAGACACTTTGAAAGAGATAGTCCGATTGCTGGGCCCTGAAGCATTACCAGATGAAGAAAAATTGGTTCTGGAAGTAGCAAGAATGATAAAAATAGGCATACTACAACAAAATTCTTTCGACAAAGTGGACACTTATTGCAGCCCCCAAAAACAGTTGAAATTAGTCAAATTAATGGTAAGATTCTATAAAGAATCTCTTAAATCCCTTAAAGAAGGTGCGATTCTCGCAGATATTAGAGCTATGCGCATTATTCCGTCACTTCTTAAAGCCAAATTTGAAATTCCTGATGATCAAGTCATGAAACTGGATGATATAGATAAACAGATGACCGAGCAATTCCGAAAAGTTGTCACACATGAGGAGGTAAAAGCAGTTGTCTGAATCTACCAGCGTAGAATATACCAAGATAGCAGAAATTAAAGGTCCGCTCATGATTGTTGATGGTATTACTAAAGCTTCCTTCGATGAACTAGTAGAAGTCGAGACCAGTGAAGGCGAAAGAAGACTTGGTAAAGTACTAGAGGTAGGGTATGGCAGAGCTGTTGTTCAAGTATTTGAAGGTACAACGGGTCTGGCGATCACGGGTACAAAGGCAAAATTTTTAGGCAAAACAATGACAATGCCAGTATCACAGGAACTACTTGGGAGGGTCTTTGATGGGCTTGGAAGACCAAACGATGGGTTACCGGATCCTATTGCAGATCGATTTATCGATGTCAATGGTGAACCAATGAACCCCGAACGAAGAGAATATCCTACCTCATTTATACAGACTGGAGTTTCAGTAATTGATGGCATGCTAACTTTGGTGAGAGGACAAAAGCTTCCAATCTTTTCAGGTTCTGGCATGCCTCATAATATTTTGGCAGCTCAAATTGCCCGCCAAGCCTCGGTAGTTGGAACTAAAGAGGATTTTGCCGTAGTGTTTGCAGCTATAGGTGTACAATACTCAGAAGCACAGTATTTTAAACGCAGTTTAGAGGAATCAGGAGCGCTTAGACGAAGTGTGCTCTTTCTGAACTTGGCAGATGATCCAGCTATTGAAAGAATCATAACTCCAAGAGTTGCATTGACTGTTGCAGAATATCTAGCATTTGATCTGGGTATGCATGTATTGGCAATTCTTACTGATATGACTAACTATGCTGAGGCGCTTAGAGAGATTAGTGCAGCGAGGGAAGAAGTACCTGGTAGAAAGGGTTATCCTGGATACTTGTATACAGACCTGGCAAATAACTATGAGCGTGCAGGAAGAATTAAAGGAGAAAACGGAAGTGTGACACAAGTGCCTATCTTGTCTATGCCAGCAGATGATATCACTCATCCTATTCCTGATCTTACAGGCTACATTACTGAGGGTCAGATTGTTCTAGGCCGGGATTTATTCAGGAAAGGTATCTATCCTCCAGTCAACGTGCTCATGTCTCTTTCAAGATTGATGAAAGATGGCGTAGGTGAAGGCAAGACTCGAGCAGATCACATGGAAGTAGGAAATCAGCTTTATGATGCTTATTCTAGAGCCCAAGAAGTAAGAGCACTTGCAGAAATTGTTGGTAGGGCCGGATTAACCGGTGTTGACCTGAAATATTTGGATGTAGGTGATATGTTTGAAAATAATTTTCTAAAGCAAAATGCAGATGAGAATAGAAACCTTGAGGAAACCCTCCGCAAGGCATGGGATGTCTTGTCAATGCTTCCGGAAGGAGAACTAACTAAGATAAAGGATAAGAATGTAAGGCAATTCTATAAAGGAACTGGAGGAGAGTAATGCTAATCTATGTCCTTTGGCACAAGAGTTACGGCAACTAAAATTGAATTGATCAAGATCCGGCGCTCAATGCAAGTCTCAAAAATGGTTCACAAAATCCTCGACGATAAGCGGGAAGTATTGTTGAAGAAAATAGATGAAATGATTGAGGAGGCAAACAAAGCAAGAGAAGATATCTGGCTACCATTGGAAGAGATTTACAAGTCAGTCTATGATGCATATCTTTCATTAGGTACATCAAATATCGAATCCATTGCAACCTCAACGCCGAGTACAATGGAAGTTGATGTCAATGTCCGCAGAATTGTTGATGTTAAAGTACCTACTCTTCAGGTAACGGCGAAAGAAGGGGCACAAACAATAGCATATGGTTTTGCCGACACAAATGCTTACGTAGACAAGGCAGCGAAACTGATAAAGGATGTATTGCCAGGAATATGTAAGGCAGCCGAATATGAAAATGCAATCTTCAGTTTAGCTAAAGAGCTTGAAAGAACACAAAAACTTATAAATGCGTTAGAATTTGTCATTATTCCTCAATATGAAGATGCTATTTACTTTATAAAAGCAACTTTGGAGGAAAGAGAAAGAGAAGAATTCGTCAGACTCAAAAAAGTGAAGGTTGTTTTGGATAAGAAGAAGATGATATAAAATGGCACAAGATACCATCAACAAAATGTTTGAAGCTGCCAAAATGCGATTAAAGACAGAGCATGACTCAATGATTGAAAATATAAAAGAGGACTTACTCAATTATAGTAGAAAAACGCTAATCAAGACAGAACACCTTTAGGTATATTCTATCGAATTTGAATTCAATGTCAATCTTATATTGGGTACGTTCTGATAACATAGTTAGAAAATTAATTAACAGTTACTTTTGAAGATCAATTTAATCCGGATAATAGCTCAAAGTATTACCTTACTCATCAATGTATTTCTGAATTTGCGACTTAAAAGTTTCTAATATCAGGTTAGAGATATGCCTCTATCTAATCAATTGATAATAATAATAACATGACTACGACATGTGGTAATGCAATCCTAACGTTAACGAAAGCACATATTGAACGAAATGCATTTTGCTTTTAGAATTATGATGGCATTGTTCCTGTATATATCTCAAGCCTATATTATATTCATGATCTTAAGCCTCAATTCAAACCATAATACTACTTCTTAGCCTTCAAGATATCTTATTAAAAACAATAGCCATCAGATGTTTACAGATAGTGAATCTGGTGAAATCATTTGTAGAAATTGCGGCATGGTGATGTTAGATAATGTACAAGAGAGCCGTCCTGAGTGGCGTAGCTTTACTACTGATGAAGTAAACAATAGCAGAAGTAGAACAGGAATGCCTA
>DASQYF010000039.1:0-5471 GCA_035639375.1 Nitrososphaeraceae archaeon | reverse complement strand
TTTTCTAAACAGTGTGCTTTCTTTCTTGTTTGCTTGCTTGGCGTTTTATCATCTCTGTAGTTGAAGATCCTATTGCAAACACGTATCTTACTCCTTGAGCTTTTAATTCACCACTTAGCATTGCATTCATCCTTTCCACATCTTTCCTAATCTTTTCCTCAGTGTATTTGTTAGTTCTTGCAACGATATATTGAAAGTCGTCACCAGCATAACGGTGTATCTCATAACAATTAGCCGTCATATTAGTTCATTATCATCTTCAGATTTGCAATAATTTTCTAACAAAAGTAAACTTTTTGGTTAACAAATATGTTCAATTGAATAAAGAAATTTCATTTCTTTTAAAAATTATATCACAGGAAGAGAGAGAAGAGCATCAATTCACAAATAGAAAAAATTTAGACATAAATTGAAAATGAATATTCTACTTATTATATAACAGAGAAAATCACTACTTAGTATGGAATTTTAATAATATCTTGCTATTTTTATTAAAGTGCCGTATCGGTTCAACCATTCTCTATATTTTTTGTATTCAGGATATACTGAGCCTACAAGACTCCAGAACCTCTTTGAGTGATTGAGCTCTACTAAATGAATTAGTTCGTGAATAATTACATAGTCTATTACCTTTATTGGAACAGCTGCTAAAAGCAAATTAAAATTTAAATTTCTCTTTTTGGAACAACTACCCCATCTAGATGTCTGAGTTTTAATTGAAACTTTGTTATAATTTAAGTCGAGTTTGCTATTGATTACAGGAAGGCGCTCGGATATTATTTGAGTAGTTTGTCTTCGATACCATTCTTTGATATGGTGTTTATATTTGCGTCTATCAGTTACATGAAATGTGATTACCTTCAGATTATCTGAGATTACAGTAGACGATGACGTATCCCTGACTACTTGAAGTCTATATATTGCGCCAAGAAAAGAAATTGTGTTTATCGCAAAGTTTCCTTCGCCATATCCTTCTCGTAATTTCCTATAATATTCATATGTCTTGAGAATCCACTTCTTCTTGCTCTCAATAAAATTATGAATCTTTTCTAAACTATAGTCTAACGGAACTACGGCATATACTCCATAAACATCTGCTTTTAGCCACAGATGTTTTACTCTTTTATTCTTTTTTATTTTTACATCTAAAATCTCACCATCAGAGAGAGAAATTGGAATAGACATATACATACACGTATAATGAGATAGTTCATTCCTACAGTTGTTAAAGAATCTTTTGTAATTTATTGATGATCACTATATATCTTCTAAATTCTTATTTTTTATTTATCATGACCAATATGATGATGATAATAAAACATGATTTTTTGTTGTCACTATACAGTTATAGAATAAATGTAACAGGCAGCAATAGTCGTACTACTCAGGTCTGTTATACTTTCAGAACTTTTGTATTTTAGAATCTAAATCTATTTCATCTTGTAACCTAAAATTGTTATAATATATTATCATCATCTGATCGATATCATTCATCAGAATGATAATTATTATTTAACTGATTATCCTGTTCTTCTTTTGTTGTCTTAGGGAGGGCAGTAGTAGTCTTTCTATATGTACAAGATATTGATGATGGTGACGGCACTTGTCGTTGGTCTGGTTTATCATGTTTAGTATTATTATATTCCTTCTGCTGTTGTTTTTCCTCTAGAAGCCTTAGTCTTAATTTTACATCATACCTTTGCTCAAGAAATTCAAAGAATTTATTAACTGCCTCCCGATAGTCAATAATATTATTTTCAGATGCTGTTTCCTTAATAGTATTATATATTATTTTTAACTCTCTAAGTCCAAGTCCCATAGATTTTAGCTCTTGATATACATAAAGCATTTGCCTATGCAAGTCTACCTGTTCGTTAAGGAAAGAACACTCAGACTGAAGTTTTATTTTTGTATCTTCCAATCTCTTGACCTGGTCACTAAGTCGGCCAAGTTTTATTTGCTTAATTTGTTCATCTGAATAATCTGATAATACCTTATCAACATCATATTCATACCTCTTTATACCATGAATTACTTGAACAAATTTTGGAATATCCTCTTCTATTGTTAGCCCATACCTTCTTAGTTCTGCCTTTAAATTCGAATATTCTCTAATTTCAGCAGTAGTTATCCTTTCATTCTCTAAAGCTGCATCTCGGAGATCTTTTGCTGCTGATATCTCCATTTCCAATGCTTCTTTGTTTTCTTTTAAGGTTTTGATATCCTCCTCTAGCTGTCTTTTCTCATTTTTCTTTTCTTCAATATACCCTGGTATCTTTGAAAAAGGAATATCTTTTGATAGTTTGATTACAGCTAGTAAGTTAGAGGCGATATTCTCAGCGGTCAGACCAAATCTTTGACAATATTCATAAACTTCATTGATAAAGAATTTGAACTGATTCTCATTTATACCTAATTTCCTCATAATACTCGATATTCTATATCCTTGAGCACATTGAACAGCATCAATTCCTATTCTCTTCATATTGATTGCTAATTCCCTTAAAGCCTCTGCATCTCCGTCGCCAAGTTTCTGCCTCCACTCATCTATTATATTAGATACTGTTCCCTCACTTACTCCAGAGATAAGAGCAATATGTTTCCTTGATTTGCCTTCCAACCATAGTCGTATTACTGTTTGTCTCGTATTTTCAGGTAGATGAATTCCCATAATTTTTCGCTAGCTTAAATCCTCATTCCTTTTAACACTTACCGGTCAAATTGGTCATTTAGCCGGTCAAATCAGTCGTCAAGTCGGTCAAAGCAGAAAATAGGCTAATGGGATAGTACAATGTAAATTAAATTTGAATGTTAAATTTGATTGAAGATCTAGAATAATTATTAATATCATTATTAAGTAAAAAATAATTTGCTAGACAAATTTCATCACGTAGTCACTAAGATAGAATAATAGTAAAGCAAATTAATTAAATTTCTAGTAAATTGTTATAATATAATTTCAGCCATTCAATACAGTCTCTGGTCTCGAAAGCAGCAGAATTCAGATTCAAATTGTTATCAAATTTCAACCCATACTTCCTCAGGGATACTTTTGAATCCAACTATCACAAGATTCAAACTTTATTATTAAGATCCCTGTTTAGCTATTAATGTTGCCTCAAGATAAGGAAAAATTATTTAAAGCAAATTATATCTATCTACATCATTAATATAGTCAACTTATACAGCCACTGCTTGTTTTTTTATTGTGAAACTTATAAGTGCAATTGAATTAATGTGCGAATTTGTTTAAAGGCTAACAATGCAATGATGTCTATTTGATCCCATCACTTTTCAAGTAATTCTTAAAGCCTTATAATATAGTTAATGCAGGGGTATACACACCAAGATGGGAAAAACGAAGAGTGCATCAAGTCGATCTAGCGAAGGTGAAGCGCTACCGCAATGGGCAGAAGATGAGATCAAATCAGTTCAATTCGGGCAGCCTGAAATATTGACACGGACAGGATATATTCTTGATATTTATGAAAATGACTTTAAAATAGATATTCAGCTATACGAAGCTTTGCCAGACGGCAGGACAATTATTGAGGGTTTGAATGTTCCCAGATCATCGAAGATAGCAGATTTTATGAAGGGTGTCGTTTACGAATTTAAAATAAAGATGTTTCATGGACCTTTGAGTTCACAGCTTGTTGAATTATTAAGAACAAAATTTGCGATAGAAATGGATAGAATATACAGATTTGATCTGGAAGAATTACAGATGATGGATGTTGAGTCAGATCTACCTTCCGTATCATCCACTTCTTCTGACGGCGAAGATGAGGAAGATGACGGAAAATAGTAATTAAATACTTAGCGTCGTAATTTCCTTCTAAAGGCCGCTCCAACAAGTGGATTGATAATATAAGGCAAGGTTTGCTTTAGCCAGACGCCTGCTCTGATAAATAATGGGACTATAATTTCAAGACGGGGAGAATTTGCTGCTTTCATAATTGCATTTGACACAGTTTTTGGATCAAGTGCATACCCTACATAGTTTGGCATTTTGCCGCCGAAAGATTCGTTATTAAAGAAGTTTGTTTTAACGGCAATTGGACTTACAACTGTTATGCCTACTCCTGTTCCATGTAGTTCATGATATAATGATTCTGAAAAACCCAGCATTGCATATTTTGAACCGCAATATGCAGCCAATCCCGGCACGCCGAAGCTTGCCGCCACAGAAGCAACATTTACTATATGCCCGGATTTATTGTAAAGCATAGAATCAAGAAATACTTTTATGCAATATATCGTACCATAGTAATTTGTTGCTGTGATTGATTCTATTTGTTCAATGCTTTGATCCTGTACTTTTCCAAAGATACCAAAACCAGCATTGTTTATAAGCACATCAACTCGACCAAACCTATGGATCACATCTCTTCCTAGCTTGATTACTTCTGTCTTGTGTGAAATATCGCATACATAGACCATTGTCTCACATTTTGAATTTATAAGGGCCTCTACCTCTGTCAATTTCGATTCAGAGCGTCCAACTAGAATTATTGCCATAGCCCCATTATTGGCAAAATCAATTGCAGCCTGCCGTCCAATTCCAGATGATGCACCTGTTATTACGATTATTTTTCCATCGAATCTATTTCTTCTCCATCTTCTTCTTCTTTTACTGATGGCAGTGGTAGCAGTAGTAACCATTACTACTACTATTTCTTATTAACGTCTATTTTTCTTCTACTACTACTACCTTTTATTATTCTTGCCAGCCTCGTCAATGGCTTATTGTTATTATTATTTTTGCTAGCATTATTATCAGCTAGAGGAGGTTCTACATTATGACTAAATGAAAAAATAGAGATGTTTTGATGTGTAACAGAGATTTTAGAACGCAGTGTTATTTTCATTAATGCAATCCACATAATCACCAGTGGAATGTGATAAGATGCAATTCTCCATGCTATAATTACATTTAATTGTGAATCTTTAATAACATCGGCAAAGTGAGGAACACTATTTAGGTTCGATATATAAGCCCAAATACCTAGTTCTGCCAATCCCGACCCACCTATAGTAATTGGAAGGGTTCCCAATACAGTAGATGCAGATGTAGCCATTAATGAATCAAATATGCCAACATGAGACCCTACAGAATCTGCAAGAACCATGAAAGATACTCCTTGAAATAAAAATGCAATAAAAGTTATTCCAATCCCTATCGCAAATGTTCTGACTGCCTTTATAGAGTTGAAATTTTCTCTACTCATTTTACATACATCTGTGATTGCGTTGTTGGTTGTATTGATCAGTCGCTCTGCCTTTTCTTTAGCAACAAACTTTTGTAATATTTTTAATGAGAAAGATGGTAGACGAAGATTGCGTTTTGCTGAAAAGATAACCAGCAAAAGCCAAAAGCTAAGCGTTGGAATCACAACAATAATTACTGTGACGCCAATAAAGATCCCACCATTATAAATTGCGACTGCTCCAGCAACCAATCCAAGCAT
>DASQYF010000038.1:0-2116 GCA_035639375.1 Nitrososphaeraceae archaeon | reverse complement strand
CATTACTCATGACACCCTTTGTGAAATGTTTCAAGAGTCTATCATAAAGTCTCTTAGCTTCATCTAGTATCATTTCCTTATAATCCTCAATATGAGATAATAGTAAGCCTTGTGGGAGTGTTGATGTTGATGATACTGATGTATCATTAAATAGAAGATTATTATATTTGTCTGGGTTTCTTCTTATTGCTTCAAATACTGATGTAACAGCAAATTGTAAGACTACTTTACCATCCGTTAGGAACTTACTAACTTCTTCTTCGACGGTCTGCTTGATTAAGATATTCTTCATTATTGCTCTTGAATCTATTAACAAGAGTCTCTAATTTGGATATGTCGTTATTGAGATGTTCTGACTCTTGCCACTTTAGACTATGTATTATATGACATCTATTCCTTGTTGTTTTACTTTCACTGACTAAGTTAGCTTAGTATCACAATAATTATATCTTTTTCAATAGCACAATCATGGTACTTTATTTAGTCGATAAGACCAGGAGTACAAGTTGCTGAAATGGATTTCTATCTATTTGTGTTTCCTTTTTCTTCTTAGATAATGAATAAAAAATGTTGAAAATGGTATCACTGTCGCACTGGCGAGAATCACTATTGGGGTTCCGTATGTGATCCAAAAGGCCATAAATGTCTCATTAACAGTTAGTGGTGGTATTACATTTATTGTTAAATTCGCCGGACCAGTTATATAGCCAATTGTTGGATATTTTTTGGATGCTTGAAACTCTGGATCTACAAATCCAGTTACTGTGTCATTAAACATAGGCGATGTTGATGATGTTGTTTGTATTAACAATGAAGCCATAAACGGTACAGTATATAACCCGACTGGTGATTGTGGAGAAACTTCTACCTTAAATACTGGAGGTTGAATTCTTTCGGTAGATACACTTACGCCGTTAGAAATGAAATCTGTGCCATTATCGAAAGTTATACTAGTAACATTATTAGAAAAGGGCGTGTCTATCTCAGCCGGAATTAGGTGCTTTTCTCCTTGTCTTATGACTATATTCTCTGGATGTGTTAATATGTCTATGGTAGGGGGAGGAATAGGAACCCAGCTTGTAAAATCTCTAACTTCACTTGATTTGAAGGATTCTGCTGTATAAAATGATAAGCCGTAAAGGCTAGGAGAATTTATAGAATTTAGATCTAATCGCAGTTTAACATATCCTGGCCCTATTGTAGGACCACCAAAAGATTCTGTATAGTTTATCTTAGATTCTATAAGCGCATGAGTACCTGTTGATGATAATTGGTAAAGATATTCACTCCATTTTCCATTAACTTCTTCAATATAAAAGTTGTAATTGGCTCCGTTATATCCTGAATTTTGAGGCAAGCTAACAATGGCAATAAGCATACCATACCTAATCTTTTTGAGAGGTTGACTATATATAGAAGCATTTTCCAAATTTGATGCTAACCAAAATGTAGCATCTAGAGTTTTTCCATCACTATGATAATCTACTGCCAGTAGGTTTGTATAGTCAGACCTTAAATGAGTACTGTCATTACCATAAGTTTGAACCCAATCGTTTTTCTGATTACTGATTTTTTTATCAGAAATTAAAACTTGATCAAACGCAGGCGATGCAGCAAAAGCCTTATGATAAAGTGAATAGGAGATTAATAGCAATAATAACATAAAAATAATATCAATCGAAGCAAATGCTAAGAATAAGTATTTTTGTGACTGCAAATCCGTTTTAGTAACCCTTTATATACCAAATCATATCAGATATAGAAAGGTTTTCAATCTTTTGGTAGCAGTTAAAAGGCCAAGACTTCGATTAATCAATTGATCCTTAATGACCCATCAACCGCCGCAGGCTGTTAGTGTATGATTCAGCAACATCTCCGTCATAATTATCATAAATCTCTGGCTCTTTTATTCTGTAGGCATCACTTTGATCAAATAGGTTTGGGAATGTAGATGAAGAAGGCAACGATAATGTAGGATTAGACCAAGAAGAATATTCATAGTGGTAGTCATAGAATTTAATTTACGGGTTCGGGGGATTCAGAACAGATTTGACTCTATTTTACCACCCAGAATTTCATCACATATATGATAAACTAATAACAAATTTGTAGAGAG
>DASQYF010000037.1:0-3866 GCA_035639375.1 Nitrososphaeraceae archaeon | reverse complement strand
AGTAAACCTATCACTTAAGTGTCTATACTGATATATTATCGTATACTGTGAATCAGCAAAGAAAAATTAGAAAGAAAATATTACATTTTTACCATCTAATAAACAGTGTTGAGCTACATATTAAGAGACAAAATGTCAGTCCAAAGTAATCGTCGTCATAATAGTTATTTTCATATAGGAACTGTTTTTATGGTACTTTCAGTAGCGGTATCTATTTTAGTCCTTACTCTGATATGGAAGACTTCTACTGATAACGCAACTAATAATAGGTATTTTAATGACTATGATACAAATTTCCAGGATTTTACAGGTCGTCACGTGATTAGTATATGTTGTACTTGGGGAGAAGAACTTGCTGATGGAGAACTTACATTTATGATAAGAGAAGAGGATCATAGTAACAACCAAGATAGTGTTGGCGCTCTAAATAGAGATTCAAACACAATAAAAAATGAAGCAGTCTATGATGCTATAGAGGACTGGGACCGTAGAATAGAACAATTGACTTTCCGTGAAGTACAAAATAGATATGACGCAGATATAGAGATAAGGTTTAAAGAAGGAGAAAGTAATGTAGCTGGATTAACCAGGAATTTTTATGACAGATATGGACTTATAACTAAGTCTTTTGTTACTATTTATGATCGAGGATTTCTCTTTGCATTTAATAATTATCAAATTGAACAAATAGCCAAGCACGAAATTGGTCATGTCCTTGGTCTAGGCCATGCAAACTTTGACGATAGCCTTATGGCGACTCGTGTCCATCATGGATCAGGCACCATTTCTGATTGTGAGATACAAGCAGTATATGAAGCGAACCATTGGAAATTAAGAAATCTAGGAAGCGATACAAATAATCATATTTACTACCCAAATGTCCAATACTTAGAATGCAATAGCAATGTATGAGGCACAAGAGGAAACAAACTAAAATGCTAGCTTATAAATATAAGGCACTTTGAATATCCTACCTGAGCTTCAATATTTTCACTTATACTTGCTTACCGATTCTAATAATATTATATATATTTTTTATTTTACCACTAATACAGGACATGTTGCATACGTTACAACTCCCGAAGCAGTACTTCCTAGCAATAATTTCTTAAAGCCAGACCTTCCTCTCGAACCTATTACAATCAAATCTACATTTTCGTGTTCCGCATAATCAACTATCGCACCTACCACAGATGTAGGACTTACAACTACTTCTGTTTTTAATTCAATGTCATTTTCAGATATTTTTTCTTTAATTTTATCAAACCACTGCTGAGCCTCAAGTTTAGCATCTTCTAGAATTGCGTTTATCGAACTAGGAGTGGCTAGGCCAAACATGTTTGTAGAATATGCATAGCCTGTTTGCGAAAATAAAACATGTAAAGCAATCATCTGAGTTTTATTATCATTGTCTTCTTTTTTAGCCATTGCAATAGCATAGTCAGCTGCATCCATCGATTGTTCTGAACCGTCTACTGTAATGAGTATCTTTGCAAACTTTCCTTTTGCCTGATTCAATATAATATCATATATTATAATGGGAGTCATCTTAAAAAGGCAACTATGCATTTGAACCATTCCGCAAATTGGAAGAAGGATTAAGAGGTTAGTCACAGATCGAACCTATTATGAAAGGTGCATTTTTGGCTAATGAATCTCTATATAGAATTGCTCTCGAAGCATTTGAATAATAAGATAAGAAGAACAACAAGAACATTAAGGATATGCAAAATCTAAAAGAAATAATAATGATGATGACAATAATAATGAGGTTGTTGCGTCATTAGTAACGTTTCAAAAAGATGGTGTTGGAAAAGCAAAATTTAGACTTGAATTAAGTGATGGCATTAATGCTACCATCAATTCAGATCAGAAGAAGATAAAATTCTATGCAAATTGAATTCGTCTAATGTAATTTATCAGAAGAATAAATTATTGTTATTATCCTGTCTTCACAAAGTATGCATATACATTATCCATTGATGATGGGTAGGACAGAAGGGGAATATAGATTTCTTTTATCTTTGCAGAATATAGAACTAATATTAAATATAATATTCTAATATCTTTTCAATAGCGTTTTTATCATTCTCATTATTACTGTATTCTTCATATTTAGTAAAGTCTAATGGAGTAACTATACCGATAGGTTGCTTTACATCATATTTATCATCATCTACAACAAGTAAATGTCTTACATTGTTTTGTAACATCATATCAGCTGCTGCCGATGGCGATGATTTAGAATCAATAGTAATAAGGGGAGAAGACATAATCTCTTTATTTGTTATTGTACTAGTATGTACATCACTAATACAAACCTTTCTAACTAAATCTCGCTCAGTAACTAAACCGTCTGGTCTACCGTTTCCATCAATTACTACCAATGAACTCACGTTCTTATCTTTCATTTTCTTAGCTGCCTCTTGAACAGAAGATGATTCTTCAATAGTTTCTAATTTTTTTCTCATTATGTCGCTGATAGTCATATTCATTGGATATACTACTATATTATGATATTTTAAATATAATACTATTGCTACTCTACAGAAGGCTAATAATTCTAGGATGAATAAGTAATCGCTTTATTCATATGTAAGTATTTTATTTAGAAGATTGAGAGATAGCAACATGTCCGGCTGGATTGAATTATGATACCTTGATAATATTAATCTGTATAACTATTAATGAGTATATTATTTTCAATAAATCCTTACAACAATGACCTCAAATTTCTAGCTTGAATAGATATTTCATATGGATGAAACCAAATGAAATCAAGATATGAAGATGCTTAAGCCCAGATTCTAATAGGTTCGGATAAAGTGTATTAGAATCTAGAATGCTCTGGGCCCATAAATACTGGTACTATAAGAATCAATATACCATGTCTTACGACATCAGATATATTGTCGTCTTTTTTCTATAAAAAGAAGAGCTACATAATAATAAGAACGTGTTTCACTAATCTTTCCTAGAAAGCAAAACATTAAGAGCTGAACCCGCATAAAACCATTCTATTTGTATTTCATTATATGAGTGTTGTAAATATATCTCTTCATCATCAGCTCCATTATTGTGATGCAGAACGCATTTTATAGGCTTGCCGGATTTGATATCATTTAATCCAGTAATACTAATTCTATCATATTCGTTTACTTTGTCATAATCTAATGGATCCTTAAAGGTTACTGTTAACACTCCTTGTTTCTTAAGACTAGTTTCCTGTATTCTAGCAAAACATCTAGCGATAACTGCTGCACATCCAAGATATCTTGGAGACATAGCAGCGTGTTCTCTACTGCTGCCCTCTCCATAGTTTTGATCTGCTACAGGCAATTGCATCTGACCGTCTCTTTCTATTGTTGCTCTAATCATCTCAGAACCAGATGTAACTTGTAATGGTACTTTGGTCTTTATCCTTTTTGCTCTTGCTTGTTTAGTGATATCTGCTACACGTGACATGTCCTCATATGAGGAATTTGTACAACTTCCAATAAGAGCAACCGAAATTGCACCTATGTAGTTATTGCTCTTGACATCTGTTGCCATCTTTGAAATTGGTCTTGCGAGGTCTGGTGTATGAGGACCAACTATATGAGGCTCAAGCTTTGAAAGATCAATTTCAATTAATCGATCAAAATATTTTATTATATTCTCGTCCCTATTTTCAACTCCTACTTCTTCTATTTCTGGATCTTGGACTAGTAAATCGCGGTTCTGATTCGCAAGATCAGCTATCAATCCTCGTCTTGTTGCTCTAAGATAAGTATCCATTTTTTATCATAAGGAAATATTAAACAAGTAGCACCTATCTCTGCGCCCATATTTGTAATGGTTGCCTTTCCTGTACAGCTAATAGTTTT
>DASQYF010000036.1:0-2583 GCA_035639375.1 Nitrososphaeraceae archaeon | reverse complement strand
TAGAATAACAAATTCAATGATGAGGAGTTAAAGTACACAAATTAAGCAGTGGTCAGAAGCATAGTCGAAAGGCTTTCACAAGAGTATGAGAAATGCCTTGTTGAATTAACTACAATACTATTATAGAAATCTATGTAACTGCAAATTGATATTAATAGTAGTTACCTTTTTTAAGATTAACTCATCTTCAGCATTATGCAGTTTATAAAATAAGAAATAAAAGTTGAGGATGCGTCTTTATTAGCATCTCAATTAACCATTATATTATCTCTATGGTATTGTATCAGTAGTATATACTTTTTTGTCTCTATCCATTTACTTCTGTAATTGATATTGTTGCAAAGTTTCCGCTTTTAAATTCTAATGTTTTGTGGCCGGGATTGATAATAGCTATGTCCGTTACCTCCTCATTTACATTCTCTGGTATATCCGCATGATATGTACAATTATCTTCTGGATTAGACAATCCTGCTATAAATTCTAGCTGAATTTGCTCTAATTCTGGTGCTACTCCAGCTACAACTGCAATATCAGAGTCTGGATCTTTATTATTCATACCATTCTCGCATGGTACGTTAATCGTTACATGAGCTGCAGCTACTGTAAGTGGATCTGTATCAGACAGCTCTATAAATTGACCTGCCTTTAATCTAAGACCTTCAAGTGGAATAGTTACAGTACTTGGTATCTGGTGCTCATCATAGTTATTTCTGTCAGCCATAACTGGATTGGAGAAAGGCATTTGCAATACTGCAAACGTTCCTAGCGCAAGGATGGCTGCAAAAAATGTTTTAATTATTGAATATGACTTCACGATATACAAATAAAGTCATAGTTATATAAAATCAATTTTTCATAATTTTATCTAATATAACATATATTTATTTTACTGTAACAGCAGTATTAAATGATTTACTTTCACAGCATTATCTTTTATCCTTTACTTCTTTTGATAAGGTATGGTTTATAATAACAATCTGTTTATGCATGCATGACTATTATACAATAAATCTTAATAATTTCAATTTTGAAAATACATTAATGTTAAATATAGACAAAGCAGTGAACATCTTTATTTAATGCTATAAAATTAATCAAATTGCAAAATGTACCAAAGGAAATATTCATTTAGGAGTGACAGTTCCTCAAAATGGCCTCTGGTCCACAAATATAATCACGAAGATGCAAGCTAATGTGTTATTGATGTTAAATTTTCTAGAGAAATCATATCAGGTCAAAAAATATATGAATATAAAATCCAAGCTTATAATTATATTTTTATATTCTCTATTGTTAGACTTACTGTCTTTGCAACTATAAAATTATTTTATTACTGAACAAGCACTCAGAAGAGAGACTCTGAAATAAACTTGAGACTCTGGCTGCCATGCAAGAAAGAAGAAACATACATAAAACAATAGATCAAAACCTTGAAAAATTAAAGTTAGTATCTAGTAAACTCAACTAAGGTAGAATTAGACAAATACAATGATAATAATATAATATTATTATAAACAAAACTGAATCTCGATACTTTATTACAAGAATAATAAATCAAATAAAATCTCAAATTAAGAGCTTTGAAGGTATATTTATCTTCGATCCAGATGAACAGATTATAGCCTCTACTAATATAGCAAGTTTAAGCACAGATTATAGTAACGATGAGTTCTTTGTAAAAGGAAATAATCAGAATGTTGTAACGGTATTCTTCAAAGATCAAAAAGGAAATCTTAGATTATATCTTTCTGACCCCTTGATCTTGTAATTGCTGAACGTTGTAATTCTCTTGCTCATAGAACAAAATTATTCCTATAGAAGAGTACGTCCGTAGATGGTTTTTTCTGCTACTAATGGTTAACTTGTCATCTTTTACTACGATTGTTATTTCTACTCTTAGTAACTGAAGACTCTATTTTGTCAGCCAGAATTCATTTTGTTTATAAAAATACATCCCCAAAATACAAAGCTGAGGACAGAGAATAAATGTCTCAGAAATCTATATAATATGAATTTTGAAATTTGGAGAATTTCTTGTTATTTATTCATTAATCGGTCGGTAGACTAAATGCAAACGTGGCACCTTTTCCATCCGAGTTATTCTCAGCCCATATCTTTCCACTATGGGCTTCGATTATATTTTTAGATATATACAAACCTAAACCTGTTCCTCCACTTTCAGAATTTGAAGCAAACTTGGTAAATAGTCTAGGCAACATTTCTGCATCTGTTCCTCTACCTGTATCTTTTACAGAGACAATGACAATCTTTTTGTCAGATTCTTCTTTTTCCTTAGCTGAGATAGTTATGCTACCTTCTTGAGTAAATTTTATTGCATTATTGAAAATGTTGAATATGACCTGCGCTAGTCTTTCTTTGTCTGCAACTACAAAGAGGTCCTGATTATTACCCTTATGTCTTTTTGTTTCTTCTTCTTTTTTGTTAAATGGGATTATTTCTGTTGCTAACGCTGCTGATAATTTTATTTTAGCATTCTTATTTTGATCCTTTTTGATCTGATCTTCAAATTCTACCATAGTATTTAATATAACTTGACTTATATTGACTCTTTCTTTCCTTAGA
>DASQYF010000035.1:0-4118 GCA_035639375.1 Nitrososphaeraceae archaeon | reverse complement strand
CTATGAAAAGTACAGAGGAATCAGCCTCACACAGCAGGGAGTTCTTGTTGCTAAAAGTATTCGTGAAAGGCATGGCTTATTGGCAGATTTCTTTAAAATGATTGGAGTAGATGAAGACTCTGCAAATAAGGATGCTGAGGGTATTGAACATCATTTGCATCCTGAGACTCTTAAAAAGTTAGAAGAATTTATAAAGATTGTAAAAAAGAATGCCAAACTTGTCACATCAGATTAATTGAAGAGAAGAATCTTCGACATTTCCTCTATTGTAATGGTAATAAGTAATGTATGCGAAATATATAGTAGACATGACAGATATCGCAAAAAAGATAAAGAATATAGGCCAAGATTCCGAAGCTAAAGCCAAGACCTCAGAAGATCACGCAGAAGGTAAGCCTAGCTCCGAAACACTCAACAAGGCTAAGGTAAAAGTAAAAGACGCTCTATCTTAGCACCTATAAATTATTAGCCTTTCTTTCTTTTATTGTCACAAAAATTATACAGCAGACCCCAAATATCTCAATAATGGAAACTGCATATCCTTTATAAAGGAAATTATCTTGTAAGAATATTTACATAAGGAAGATTACCATTCTATGAAAGATTTGAACAATCATGAAGGATAGCCATCTACTTGTAAATTTTTATCTAGACTTTATATAGGCAATCTATACCTGACATGAAAGCAATAATATACTAGCGCCGAATCGATAGCGTACATGGACAATATATTTTATCCCATACTATAAGCATAGAGGCATTTAAATTGTTAAAAAAAGAGTAACCATCCTGTTTACTTCACTATTACTAATTTATTTAGCTTTTTTTGATTTTTTTTGATTGTCTTGCGAATTATTATCTGATCCAGAGAATGGATCTTCTACTGGCTTATCTGTTAGTGTTTTCCCAGATTTAATTACTTTTCCTACAACTTCTTTATCAGCTGGATCTATAATCAAATCCTCCGATCCTTTTTCTCTTATTCCACTAGTGTTAGTATTAGTTGGAGTTATTCTTTTTTGAGCTATTGCTTCTATTCTTTCTCCTCTTTCTTGAGATCTTTTTATTATCCCTGCAGCATTACCTTTGATTTGTGTTCCTTTATTCCAAGTAGCCACATCAGGAGTATCAGTTATATCGAGTATATCTCTTGATGTGTCACCAACCTTTGTTATATCTATAGTAGTCGTCGTTTCTCCTGATTCTTGTTGTTTTTCTTCTTTTGAATCTTGGTGGTCACTATTATCAATTGAGAAATGCTTTTCTTTATTACTCCTGTTTGTTTCTTGATTACTGCTGCTCATTATTATTCTCCTATGATAATTCATAGTCTACTTTATATTTAGATAAGATGGTGGCACTTCAGGATATGATATATATATGCTTGTTGGCAACAAATAACACAATCACTAAAGAACAATAGATAGCAATAAATGTTGATATAACGTTCTTGGTTTAACATCAGTTTATAGATCTACTGCTCTCTTTTACTTTTTTCTTATCTCTCATCTGCTCAACTAACCTTTTATATGAATCTACAAAACTCTGTGCATACATATTAGCATGTTTCTCTGATCCTCGATGAACACCAGCTCTTGTTCTTATATGATGATAAAACTCATGTAATACGATGAAAGGATTATAAAAGATATCTGAATTTATTACATGAATTCTACTTTCTTTTTGAACATAAACTGCATATACCGTCCTTCGCTTGCCCTTTATAGTTCCAACAACAATTCTGGGTACAGTAACATTATAGAATTCACTGAGATTTTGTAGTGCTTCTTCTGTCTTCCTGTTGAGAATCATGTGTACTATTTTAGCCTTAGTTATATCATCGGGTAGATTATGTGAAGAAGAAGAAGAAGAATAAGAAGATGACATGATTGACTATACAATAAGATATTATGTTACCCAAATATGTTCTTGTCTTTCTAAGAAGATGAGAGCCAAGAATAAGAAAGAAACAAGTCATTCAAATTCTAAGTTTGATTAGTGTTTTCCAATATTTATTAATACATGAGAGAGACACTCAAGGCACGCATATGAGTAACATGTATGATTATGAGTTGGCTAGAAATTCTCATGGTAGACTGTTATGCAAAATATTGTTTTTGTTGTAGTTATTAGATGTCAGTATAATTTAGATCCTCCGGATCGATGACAAATTTTAAGGCAATCGTTATTGTAAGTATAAACTAATCTTTGGGGATTCTTTAGACTTCTTAACTCATAGTATATTTCTCCAGTAATGAAGATCAGGTAAAGGGCACTATGGATGTGTTAATAGATCATACCATCTTATTGTTAAATGAAGTAACTTCATATTTTTTGATTTCATTCTACAATAGCATTAATGCTTCTTTTTTCAAAATCTAGATTGTAGTTAGGATGGCAGTAAGTAATCGAAAGATCTCCAATAACATAGTTGAGTGAAATTTAAAAAGGTGTTATTTAGTTAATATCTATAAATAATTTGCAATAATGGCAAAGCTAGCTAGCTGAAACATATGGTGAAAAATATTGGCTGAAGATATTACAAGGAATCACAAAGTAAGTAAAAAAAATAAAAAGAATGGCTTTAGGCATCTCTTATCAATAAAACTATATTCACTGTCTCCCAAGTTAAAACAACTCTTAAAGTCTTTAGGACCTGGAATAATAACCGGTGCATCAGATGACGATCCTTCAGGAATAGCAACTTTTTCACAAGCGGGTGCAAAGTTTGGCTTTGGAATGTTATGGTTGGTACTATTCCAGTATCCTATGATGACAGCTATTCAAGAAATGTGTGGCCGCATAGGACTTGTAACAGGTGGAGGATTAGCAGCAGTCATAAAGAACAAATACTCTAATAAAGTTGTTTTTCCTCTTGCATCTCTTCTTTTTATTGCAAACACAATAAATATTGGTGCTGATATTGGCGCTATGTCAGCATCGGTCAGACTCATATTTCCTCAAATACCATTTATTGTTGCTACTATTTCTTTTGCAGCATTTGTTCTTACCACAGAAATTCTAATTCCTTACAAAAAATATGTAAAAATACTAAAGTATCTCACTCTATCTCTTTTTGCATATGTCATAACTGCAATAATTGTCGGTGGTAACTGGAAGCAAATTGTAGTTGCAACCATAATACCCCATATAGAATTTACACCCGAATTTGCAACGATGTTTGTAGCTATATTTGGAACTTCAATCTCTCCTTATCTGTTCTTCTGGCAGGCTTCTGAAGAATCCGAAGAAGATGTTGCCAAACATAAGATAAAAGAAATTAGTAGTAATAATAAAGGTAACATACCAAATGTTAGCCGAAAGGAGATCAAGGCAATGAGATCAGATATTGCCATCGGCATAGCATTTTCTCATTTTATTATGTGGACAATAATATTGACTACTGCTGGAAGCCTTTATGCTAATGGTATAACAGATATACAGACCGCAGAACAAGCCGCAAAATCGCTAGAACCACTTGTAAAGGCTTTTCCAAATGCAGGGCAGATATCGGAAGTAGTTTTTGCATTGGGTATAATAGGTACAGGACTATTGGCAGTACCGGTCTTGGCTGGATCTGCTGGCTATGCGCTAGCAGATGGATTTGGATGGAAACAAGGCCTTTACAAAAAATTCAAAAATGCCAAAGCATTTTACTTGACAATAGCTGCAGCGACATTAATAGGATTATGTATAAATTTCATAAATATAGATCCAATAAAGGCTCTAGTGTATGCAGCTGTTATTAATGGAGTTGTAGCTGTACCAATTCTTATTGCAATCATGAATATTGCTAATGATAAAAAAATACTGCAAAGTAGAACTAACGGAACAATATCTAATGTGATTGGATGGACCACTATTGTAATAATGGGCGTGTCAGTTATCATTATGTTTCTTACTTGGGGCAAATAAACAAAAGATTTAGTTAATGATGAAAGAACAAATTATTAAGGTCTGTTATAGTCCTGTTCAGTTACTTCTCTAGTTTCTTTTTAGAGTTTGTTCCTCGTCTTGTTCTTCCTGTTTATTCTCGTCGTAAGCTGATTATTTGATTCTTCATTGATATATTACTATTATTATTATTATTATCTTTGTCTGAAGAAGATAAAATCAAT
>DASQYF010000034.1:0-5949 GCA_035639375.1 Nitrososphaeraceae archaeon | reverse complement strand
TTGGAATAGTACTCTCTATAGAAATAAGAGCACCATTCTTTGCTTCCTTTGATATTTTATCTACTATTGATAATAAACCCTCAATTTGAGGAGAAAACATATCATCAGGTCTATGTGTTGATATACACAAAATATAAACATGAAAATCACTAAAGTTAGTAGCTTTTTTTATTCCTGCTGTTGTGTGTGCACGGTCCATTGCTTTAGAACTAATATCATATCCATAGACATCAAATCCTTCTTGTTCCTTTACAAATTTGGCCACAGGTAGCCCAAGCTGACCAAGACCAATTATTAGAACTCGGTTAAGTGGCGTAGATTGATATTGTTTTTGATTAATATCTAATGAACTTGATGTAATTGTATCCATTACATTATAATTGGCTATAAGAATATTTATATATTTAGATTATCTAATTCTATGTATGATATTGTTACGATTACCTTAGCAACGAGATTTGTTAGCTAGATGTTTCTATCAGCTATAAAAATATTATTTTTATCTGTCATAAAATTTTGCGGTACACGGTACTTCAATTCACAAACGTCTTCTTATAATACTATTTGGATAAGTATTTAATAGATTAAAAGTAATGTTTTATTCTGACTGCAATGCAAATAAAACAGCAGCAGATTGATTTAATTGATAAGCAACTCTTGAACGATATCCAGTGGAGTTTTCCACTTGAAGATAGACCTTATCTTGAGATTTCTAAACGGTACAATATGACTGAAGACGAAGTTATGAATAGGATTGCATACATGAAAGATATAAGTTTGATTAGACAGATTAATGCCATTTTTGATACTAGGCGACTAGGTTACAAAAGTGCTCTTGTTGCATTTGCAGTGAAGCCGGATAAGCTTGACTATATCGCAAATGAAGTAAATAAGCACCCCGGAGTAAGTCATAATTATGAAAGAAACCATGAGTTCAATATGTGGTTTACTCTCGCTGTTCCTCCTTATGGGGAGATGAAAACAGATTTAGATAAACTATCTTCACTTGATGGAGTCATAAAATATCGTTTGTTACCTACACTGAAACTTTATAAGATTGGAGTTAGACTGGACATGGTTAATGATGATGATACAGAAAAGGCAAAGCCAATTGACGAAGTTAAACAATTAAATCCAAAGAAATTTGAGATTACAGAAGACGACAAACATTTTATCCGTGAACTACAAAAAGATCTGAAAGTGATCCCAGAACCATTTAAGGAGATGGCAGAAAACCTTGGTATTACAACAACAGAACTCTTTGCAAAAGCTAAGGAATATGAAAAAAATGGTGTAATGAGACGATTTGCAGCAATATTACGCCATCGTGATGCCGGTTTTTCTGCAAATGGGATGGTAGTGTGGCAGGTGCCTGAAGATAGGATTGATGAAATTGGCTATAAACTTGCAGCTTTCCCACAAGTAAGTCACTGCTATCGTAGACCAGTATATTCTGACTGGCAATTCAATTTATTTAGTATGATCCATGCTCGCACATTGGAAGCTGCAGAAAGAATTGCAGTTGAGATGTCAGAAACAGTTGGAATTAAAGACTATAGAATTCTATTTAGTTCTAGGGAATTCAAGAAAGAGCGAGTAAAGTATTTTGAAGAAACGAAATAACAGAAAGTTTTTAGAATTAGAACTAAACACAAAAAAAATTGAATATCTCATTCTTCTAAATATGCTAGTTGTTTTCAATTTGGCTCAATATTTTATTTACTCGTTTTATTAGATCTTCATTCTCAATTGGTTTTGGAACAAAGTATCTTTCACCTAATTTAGGAGATACTTCTTTTCTAAATTCTTCATATTCCTGCAATTCAGTTAATGCTGTCAAAAACATTGTCTTGACTTTATTATCTACTTTTTTTATTTGCTTATATAGTTCAAATCCATTCATTTTTGGCATTTTGATATCAAGAATTAATAGGTCGTACAAATCAGCTTTAAAATTTTCTAACGCCAAAAGAGCATCATTAAATGAATCGACTTTGAATCCATTACCTTCTAAAACTACTCTTAATTCTAAAATAATATCATCCTCATCATCAACAACCATAATTCTAGGAGTTGAATTTCTTATTTGGCTGTTTGCCATAAAAATTCAGAACATAAGATTATTTTTAGTAATGCAGACAAAAGTATGATATTCTCCAATACCTTCACGGTTTGGAAGGCGACGCTGAAGTAGCAACAGAAGAATAAGATTGCTGGTGAATATAAAAGTTGTTATTATAGAGATGTGTTATCTCTGCCATTTCGTTTTCTTTTAGCAAATTACCATCAGCCATTTCTGCAAACCTTTCAATTTCCTCAATATTAATAACGGTTGGTAACACTACGGATATTTCTTTTTGGGATAGTATGAATTTGACTGCCAGCTGGGATATGCTCCATCCTCTTGCATTTGCAATTGGTTTCAACTTTTCTACTTTTTGCATAGCTTCTAGAATCCATTCTCTCTTTCTGCTACTTCTATGGTCATTCTTATCAAACGCAGTTTTTTCATTAACCTTGCCAGTTAAAACTCCTGAAGCATCAGGAACTCTGACCATAATTCCTACATTATTATTATTCGTTCTTACTGCATTTAAAAATGCCCTGCCTGGATCTTGTTCCAACAGATTGTAAACTGTTTGAAGACATGTGATGTTTCGTTTTTCTATGGCTAAAAGTCCTTCGTCCTTCCAACCGATTGCAGGACCCAATGCTAGTCCGTGACTTTTGATCTTTGTACTTTGTACTAAACTATCGATGGAAGAGAACAGACTATCATTTTTAATAGCATCCATTTTTGGATTGTGAAGGCTATAAACATCAATATAATCAGTTTGCAAGCGGTTAAGGCTCTGCTGCAATGCATACTTTAAAAATTCAGGATTGTGTTTTTGTGGTAGCTCATTATGTCCAATCTGTACGGAATTATACATATCATAACCCCACTTTGTAGAATAGACTATTTCATCACGCATATCTTTGAATGCCTGTGAGAGCATTTTTTCGCTTTTACCATTTCCATACATATCTGCAGTTTCGTAAAAATTAATTCCTAGATCATAAGCACGTTTTAGCATCTTAATGGCTTCGTCGTCTTCTATCTTCTTACCCCACCAATCCAGGCCGATAGTCCAAGCTCCAAATCCTATTTCACTTACCTTAATTCCACTTCTTCCTAATTTTCTATATTTCATATCTTTAATTTAAAACCTCATTAATCTCCGCTGCGATCTGATTGAATTTCGAATTTTCTATAACTGGGTGTTCTTGTTGTAGATTTAGCGCACCATTATTGTCTCTACTATTAGTACTATTCATGGTCATATCTGGAAATTCAAATTCAACCGAAACCCATGATCTGCAGCCAGCCCATTCAGGTATAATATCAACTTCTATAGGATTATTCATTTTATAAACTCGCAACAATAATACACTTATAGGCTTTTTAGGGTTATAATCCATTCTCGAATTTACATAACGATCGTTCCATATGTGGTACTTTTCTAATTTTCGTATAATCGACTTATCATTAACTTCTTTGACATCTATTACTTTTGCATATAAAGTTAATTTATTTCTACCACTATTTGCAGTAGGATGATAAGGATCAGTTAGTTGGTGTTGCAAAATGATATCTAAATTATCAATATAATCTGGTTGAATGTATTCCTTTGACTGATGTTCAAAGGTTGGAAATAGTAAAAACTTGTTGTGTTTTATTTCAAAACCTTGTTTATATTCCATAATACCGCCTTTTCGTAAAAGCAACACCTGTCTGCCTTCTTCCAGAGCTTTACAAACGATTGCCCATTCTTTGAGTGCAGCCATCATAATTATCATTATCCTCCAAGACTCTTTATAATATCTATGATATCCTTATAAACGCAAACTATCATAGGGGTATCTCTAACTATATATCTGCTAACTTGAGTTTCACGCAACTGAATTATCAAGTCTTGAAAATTGATCAAATTATTGGTCTCAAATGCAAGCATAAAATCCTGATCATGAAGTCCAAAGGAATATGATGTGTTAAGCCTGATCTCTGGAAATTTTCTTCCAACTATAATGTGTTCTTCCATCATTTTCTTTCGTTGTTCAAATGGAAGTAAATACCATTCTCTTGATTTTACAAAAGGATATACGATTACATACTTAAGAGGTTGTTCGGAAGTCACAAATCCTTGGGTGACTTTATTTATATATACAGACGGGCGAGAAGCAGAAAGATATATTTGGGAAGGTTCAACATATTTTCCAAGAACCGTAGAATAAATTTTTGATGTCAGTATCTGCATCTTCTCAATTGAATCAGAAATCATCCATAACATAAAATCAGCATCTGCACGAATTCCCAAAGTAGTATAAGTTCGAACTTTCATCTTTGTATTTGCAACTTCTATCAAATTTGCAAATTCTTTTGCTGCCTCGTCTTTGCCAATTTCATTTAACCATCGCCATTTAGAATCAACTTTAAAGAATGAAAAATTCAGATAATACGTAGATGTTGCAGTCATTTGCCCTATCTTTTCTACTGTATCACTACTGTTTTGTTCTACATTAGATGTTCCTGCGGTAGAGTCCATTAATGAACCAATCATGAATAAAAACTATATTTTTATTTACCTCTATAGTAGATAAATATCGTGCCTTTTTATTCTAAATAATGTATTCAGTGAAGAACAAAACTATTAGATCTTTTTGACTTATTCCTTCTCATTTTTGTTAATATTCTTGACGAATTTCAAATTATTATGTAAATGCTTTATAGTTAGCTAAATTGCATAAAAATTGAATTAACCGAAAATTACATCAGATAAACACATTGCGGTCAATTTATTTATCTTCTAAGCCGAGCCAAACATAACCTTTCGTTTCTAGCTGTTCTGATAAATCGCTGCTACCTGATTTGATAATCTTTCCCTTTGCCATGACATGTACCTTATCAAGCTTTGTAAGATACCTTAGAATTCTTGCATAGTGAGTAATTACAACAACACCAGCGCCTGTTGCAATTAATTGGTTAATTGCTTCTGCAACAGACTTTACCGAATCAATATCTAAACCGGAATCAGGTTCATCAAGAATGGCAATGGTCGGTTTTAGAACAAGCATCTGCATTACTTCTGATCTCTTTTTCTCTCCACCAGAAAATCCTTCGTTAAGATACCTACTAAGAAAAGATCTATCAAGTCCAACAGAGTCTAAATTCTTCTTTACATATTCATGAAACTCTTTTACAGTCAAGAAAACTTCTCTGTTCTTTTGCTCATCTCCTAATGATTTACTTAAAGTATTATACGCATTTCTTAAAAAATGACTGTAGCCTACACCAGATATCTCAGTCGGATACTGAAATCCAAGGAACAACCCTTTTTTTGCTCTTTCATCTGTTGATAAATCTAGAATATCTTGTCCTTGAACTAGAACTTGTCCAGACATAACATTATATTTTGGATGACCCAAAAGTACATTTGCCAATGTACTCTTTCCCGATCCATTTGGCCCCATGATCGCATGGACTTCGCCTTTGTCAATATTCAAACTAAGACCTGTTAGAATTTCTTTTCCTTCTATGCTAGCATGTAAATCCTTAATCTCTAAAAATACCATCTGCCGCCTCACTGCTCTACACAATAATATATATATTTCTACTAAAATACATCTTATTTATAATAATTATAACATATATTACTTATTAATTCGATATTAATAAGAGCTTCTGCTAGCAATATTGAAATTTCAAAAGAAACCTAAATGCTGCTCCTTTGACAATAGCAATATTTTGGGTATGATAATATTATTATCGTTATCTTTCATCTCGTTATGCTATAGTATATTATTTTATTACTATTATTATTGTACTATTATTTTGCCCATCATAAATGGATGAATAGCACAATGAAAGTCGTATTCTCCTGGTTCTAGATTTGCTGTCGCTACTTTTGC
>DASQYF010000033.1:0-2355 GCA_035639375.1 Nitrososphaeraceae archaeon | reverse complement strand
AAGCAATAAAGGCATTCAATGTTGAACTTAAAAAGATCACAGGTCAGATAATTCCTGAAGATCAGTTAAGAGGAGCTTTAGCAAGAATGGAACTAACATATGATCCCATTAAATTATCGCTCTTTCAATCAGCTAACAGCGCATTTGATATTGGATTTTTAGGAAAAACACGACCTGATTTATCAGGAATATATGACTTGAAACTATTAGACGAAGTATTATCAGAAAAGGGATTACCTGCAATAGATGCAGGAGGACAAGATCAAACAGGTATTGATAGTATTCTTTAACAACTAATGACGGGCGTGTGGATATGACAAAGATGCGGAATAGAAAATATGGAATATACTAGTTCAGTGCTTATAACAACTCTATTTAGCATCGCCAAACCATTTATTTTATTTTACTTATTAGATTCGTAGATTAATCTTAGAGTTGACTCATTGTTATTATTACACCAAGCAATTGTACAGAGATTAATTGATTTAACAAGAAAAATCATAAGGTAAATCAAATTTAGAATAACTATATATTCTATCGTACTTTAGTGAGGCTAACTAAAGCAAAATTATACACTTTTTAAAATTTTTACGTGAACCCATTTTTACCTACTCTTAACCTGATCAAAGTTATAATACATAGTAAAACATAGTCTAATCTGATGCCAGCCAACATTACCAATATTGAGTAACAAAGTACATTATTAGTTTCAAAGTAAGTAACAGATTTAAACACAAGATACACAAGCAATATGCAGACTTTTTATATAAAGATATTGCTTTCTTATCTAATATATCAGAAACCTAAGCTTTATTATATTTGAATTAGAAAAGATAATAATATACAATATGCAATTCGACCTATTTAAGGCAATAAAAAGCACTCATAGAAGACCCATCAGTAGAGTCCTGCATCTTATAGGATTATCTCTTTATGCCATTGGATTCACTCTACTTGGAGGTTATTATCTTGGTAGTCTAGATATCTCATCTTCTATAATTGGCATTATTTTATTTCCAATAGCAATTGGCTTGTTTTTAACCGGTCACAAAATAGAAGGAAATCTAAGGGCAATGACATTAATCATAGTTCTTAAATATTTAAGATCAAAGATCAAATTCTGATAATGGAAGTCTTTTCTATCATCTTTTATTGATGCTATTACATTTCTCGTATGATTGCTCTCCTAGATAGGACAATATCATCTTCACCATCTTCATTCTGTAAAATAGCTCGTTTCCTAGTTATATGACAGGAATCATTCAAAGTATTTTTAAAATTACAATTATCTGACTCGCTTACTTTTGTCATTTAAAATAAAATATTGTCTTTATAAAAAAATATGAAATTTCACATCTAATATATTTATTACTCTAAAAACCCCAGCTCACCTTTTTACTTGGTTTTAATTTTACAAATGGAGCTTCTCCTTCTTTCCATGGGTCATTTCTTACCCATTCGAATTTCTTTTCAAATATTTTATAGAGTCTTTTGAACTCATCACCACTTTTAATTAACTCTGTTATTCCCTGGACCATTACTGCTCTGTTGTTATTAACTGATGAATTATAAACATCAACTACAAGAGCAGCTCTATTATTTTTTTTAAGATTTCGATATTTCTTTGTATCATAATCAGTGGCAAAATAAAAGAAACCATTTTCATAAATGTATGAAATGGGAACAAGATGTGGCATGTTGTTATGTGTTGTGGCTATTCTGCATGCTTCATTGTTTGTAACAAATTTTACTTCACTTTCAGTCAATTTTGCCTGATTTTGGTTATTGAAATTATTATGTTTGTTATTATTTTTGTTATTATTATCGTGCTTATCTCTCATCTAGATGCCTATAAAAGAGAAGAGTTTAATGATAAAACTCTTTGTATCTATTATATAGTATGAAGTTTGTCAGCAGATAGAATATGGGAATATCCATCTTTTCTAGGCATACTTTTAGATATTTTTAGATCATTATGTGTAAGTCGTGAGCAAAGTAAGATTTTGCAAAAACAATTTGACTCATATAAAATAATCATAATGCTTCGTGATGTATTCAACCAGACATTTAATGCAAGCTGATTCCTTCAAAAAGCAGTAGGAGATTTGTACAAATTTATCCCAATATTACTAGTGCAACTAGAACTTGATTATATTTAATCATTATAAATCATGGAGAATAGGCAAGGAAAAGGAAAGCTGGATGAAGCGACAGTCCCATTATCTTTTCTGGTTTTACCTTTATAATTACTCGTTTATCCTTTGGTGGCCTGTAATAATATTTGCCAATACCAAGATACTTCTTTGCAAGTTTGTGAAGATGTTCATCAGCACCTTCAGTAGTCTGTTCTATGAC
>DASQYF010000032.1:0-3490 GCA_035639375.1 Nitrososphaeraceae archaeon | reverse complement strand
TTGATTCAGAAATGTTGTGATATAACTTCCTATAAATAAATGGAGAGTAATTGTGTTCTATAAGGTTATAGGCTGATTTTCTAGCTGTAACAATTCGGCGGATGATACAACAACATTATCATCGATAGGCTGATTCTACAGACACAATCGCTCTATCTTTTTTCTAGTGCTACTTTGGGTATCTGGGCAGTACATAAATAATCATCCATTTCATATTGTTTGCTACATTGAGGACATACTTTTATCCCTAATTTTTGAGGTTCCCATTTTCTTATAAAACTATCCTTACCGTTAAAATAACATTAGGGTTCTTTGCCTATCATCAAGACTGTCTCATTTATTATTCATCGACGATCTTTACATTTAGTTGTTGATTACTGATTGGCAGCGTAAAGTAAAACGTAGATCCTTTTATTGCATCAGCAATACTATTATTATCATGGTTATTATTTTCAGCCCATATCTTGCCACCATGAGCTTCTATGATACCTTTAGAGATAAACAAGCCCAAGCCAGTACCTTGGAAAGACTTTGAAGCAAACTTGGAAAATAGTTGTGGTAATATTTCAGAGTCTATTCCACTACCTGTATCCTTCACACTAACAAGAATATGGTTGTCTTCCTTTTCAGTAGTGATAGTGATAGATCCTTTTTCTTGTATGAATTTTATAGCATTGTTTAGTAGATTGTAAATAACCTGTGTCATCCTGATTCTGTCTGCTTCTACAAAAATATCTTTAGGTCTATAGAGTAATTTTATATAACCACTGTTAGCGTCAATCCTTTTATTTTTAAATTCTCTATTTAATATTATATCATCTAAGGAGTTTATTATAATATCATTTAGATTGAATCTTTCCTTATCTAGTTTTAATGACTGACTTTCTATTTTAGTAACATCTAGTATATTTTCTGTAAGTCGTTGGAGCCTTTTTGCATTTCTTATTATAACGTCCATGTATTCACGCTCTTTATCATTTACCTTAGGCCGGATAAACTCAGATAAACCAAGTATTGGTTGAATAGGTGTTCGCAGTTCATGTGCTGCCACATTAATAAATTGAACTTTCATCTTATCTGATTCTTTTAACTTCTCATACTGAGAGCGAATTATTTCTTCTCTTTCTATCAAATTCCGATTAGCTTCTTTTAACTTTTCGTTATATTGAATACTTGATAATGCTAACCCGATAATATTAACAAAATAGGCTGCATCCTTTAAAATATGAGATACATTATGTGCTGTATCAAATGAGGTAGCAGAGTATGACATTATAATTTGTCCAAAAATATCTATAACTAATGCACCTAGAATTCCTTTATAGAAAAGATCGCTTTTCGTATAAAGTTGATTTTTATAAAAATAAAATAAAGCTATTAAAAATAAAGCAAGTCCAGGGATTTCATAGGGTCTATGTATAGGAAAATTATCCATTACAGAACCAGGATAAATTATAACAAGTGAACTTATGGCTACGAACGCAGAAACACTAGTAAGTATGACTAGAGAGGCTACAAGGAATTTTGGTATTTTTTGTTTTTTTGTGTTATTGTTGTTATTCTCTTCTTGCAGAGGTGAGGATGATGACGGTGAATATTGTGATGATAATGATGATTTCTTAGAGATTCCAGCAGTAGAAGTAGTAGTTAATGAAGGATATGCTGCAATTGCTATTGCGAACATAGCACTGAGGAACATTCTTCCTGCAAACCATGTCTGAGGTATAAAGTACTTGAGAAACAGGAATTGATCCATAAAAGTATAAGATATTATGACGTGCAGCAAATCGATTAAAGCGTTAACAAGAAATCCTATTCCTATAAACAAACTGAACTTATCATTTAATGTGTAAGCACGTGCTATATAGTAAAATGATAAAATTGCAGCAAGTACTACTGCAAACAACTCAACATAGAAGTGATGAATTTCAGATGTCATCCATGTCTCAGGATTAAAAGATAGAATAGCTATTATTGAAAGAGGAATTGATGGTACAAGTGTGTATTTGATAAGAGTATCATACTTACCAAATTGCAGATTGAACAATGAATTACGCATCGATCGTTCTTCTCTGTCTTCCTCTTTTATGCTTACTATTTATCTCTCACAACCTATTGCAACTTACTAAGAATACACTATATGGATTATTATAAAAATTTTAAGAACAAAAATCCCTTTTATTACCCTTTCTAGTTCTACAAGAATCACCTATGGATTTTATGAATCTGAATTATTCAGTACGCAGCAGAGCATAATTGGCTTTTATGAACCAAGATAAAGTCAAAAGAAAGGCGGTAGCATAGAGTGAAAGCGGTTCTTAGTCCAAATCTATATGGAAGGCATACATCTTACTTATTTTGTATTATATCTAGTTGAAAAAATTCAATCAAACATAGATTCTCTTAATTTAAACGCTCGTTACTAATTACTGACCATTAGCTGCAAGAGATCTAACATCATTTAGCCCAAACGCATCATGCATCGGTTAAAACTCATCGACTATTATCATAATAACAGGAATAATGATGTCTTGTTTTTTTATTACGGCTACCTACTAGTATATGATTAAATGTATTTTTTATTACTTTTAGTATGCATGCGAAATGTTGGTTTTTGCATTTTATGAATATATCTCCTTTTTAAATCTAGCTCTTTTTCTATTCTCTCTATTTTAGGATGACATGAGTAGCAATAATGACATCTAATACAGACATGAGGAGTTCTTTTGTTACAGTCAATACAACCATAATAAGCTAGGTTATTATATGAAAGATATTCATGCATATTATAATAGCCCGTTAGACAGTAAATAAAAGGTGAAACACTTTTGGGGGGGGCGGCTACATCCAATATACTATTGTCAAAGCAAAGGTTTTCATTCTAAAATCCTGCCAAAGGTATATGTTGGGTTTCTTCTAGAGATATTTGCAACTGCTAATAAACTGCTTAAACATTATAGATTATATTTCTTAATATCATTATATGCGTCATGAAGTAATCTTAGGCATAAGAGCCGGAAAAGATACCCGTTATACAGCAATACATACAACCGTTTGCAAGAAGCGATACATTCGGAAGATGTTCATAGAAAAAAAGAGGCTTTGCATGATCCATGTTTGAAGTATTGTGAACTGACAAGAATATCAAACAGTGTTTTTGAGTTCGGAACTCGAAATTACTAAATTAATGAACAAAGTTCCTATCTTAGATATACCCAATATTCTAGGTCGATAGCGTATAGTTGTATTTCAATCACAGTAGAATGAATACGGTAATCGTACATTCATATCTTCTTGATAATTATTTATTTGTAGTTTCAAATGTCTAAAAAAATAGCGTTTGGGATAATAGGATTTGCTATTGTATTTATAGTATTTAGCATACTGCCATTTCTTACTGATGCATATGCACAAACACCTGATGTTGTAGGTTTAAAAATTACTTCTCATACAACCGGCCAACAGGTTCCAGCAGGTGAGCTTACCATTT
>DASQYF010000031.1:0-2344 GCA_035639375.1 Nitrososphaeraceae archaeon | reverse complement strand
CATATGCTATTAATAATACAATTAGACAAGAAGCAATGGCTACTACAAACACTATTGCTACATCAGATCAAAATACAACCTCAGATATATAATATCTTTAGGTGACTCATTTTAGAAGGAGAGAACAAAGTCTACAGGTATGAGAGTAATATATGTTATTGATAGACCAAAGGTGGAAGTCTCTCTTTCTCAGATGATGGAACAATAAGAGATAGCATAATGTTTCAGATATTGGAACAATATTAGACTATTCCAACATCTGATGGTATGATCTACAGTCAAGGACAAGGTTTACTGACCACACAAGATAATGAAGTAACAACATATACTCAGCAAGCAGTAGGGCAAATAAATAGGGATATATACTGTCTAATTTGTTCCTTAATTTTCAGAGTATAATTTTGAATTTAAAGTGATTACTTATTAGTAGAAGATGGATATATGAGTGTAATATTAATTGCAATCGCATCTTTTTAACTGTCTACTATGATTCATTTTTCTGATATGATCGATGTAATCATTTAGCTCAAGTACATTTAATAGGATATAATTTATGAGTAGCTAAATTATAACACCTAATTTATTAATATATGGTCATGAAAGTAATAGATCTTACTCTTGGAATTTCCTCAAACATAAAAGTCTTTTCGGGTTCTCCTCAACCTTCTTTTATAAAGTGGTCAAAATTTGATGTTCATGGATATGATTCTGAAGTGATGTTTATGAGTACTCACACAGGAACTCATATGGATGCACCTTCTCATTTTATATCAGGTGCAGCAACTATAGATAAAATTGATGTTAACAGATTTGTTTGCAATAATGCATTATTGCTAAAAATTGAAAAGGAATCTAATCAAACAATTAGTCGTAATGATATAATTAGTTGTGAGAAGGATGGTGATTGGGAAAAAATAAAAGAAAACGATACAATTGTATTTTTTACAGGATGGGAGAGCCAGATTGGAAAAGACACTTATATATCAGATAATCCCGGTCTTTCTACAGATGCTGCAAAATATTTGGTAGAAAAGAAAGTTAATGCCGTTGCAATAGATGGTCCTAGTATTGATACTGGAATCGACAATAGCTTTAAAGTACATAAGATCTTGTTATCTAATGATATCCTGATAATAGAAAATCTTTGTAATTTAGAGAAATTCGATAGTAGAAGGTTTACACTCATAATTACACCATTAAAATTGATAGGTATTTCTGGCTCACCTGTGCGAGCTATTGGAATTCAATGAAATACTGCAACTAATAATGGGGACTATCAAAGTATAGCAAGTATGAATATCTTTTCTAAATGCTCATATTTATGAATATAATTCTGTCTCTTGTTTGTGTTCATTCTCTCTCCATTTTGTTGATATATAGGCATTTACAAAAGAGGTTCTGCCACACTAATAGATCAATTATAAAGTGTAACACATTGTGGCTCATCATCGAGTACTAGTGACATCGAAGATTTCTATAAGTGATAACTGACTGACGGTTCAAGTACAATTAATGGTCATACCAAACAATCCAATTCTTATTAAACACCCGCTGAAACTCTCTGTACCCATGACATATATCTTGGTTCTAGATGTGGAGACGGAGGACTAGTTTAATGGTGTAGAGAAAGTTTACCGTTGATGCTGGAGTAGAACATGAATAGGACGATAAGCTATTTGAGATTTATCTGGTGTAATAGTTGGATTTTTAGGATCTAGAGGTACATTTGAGATATTCAAAGACTACAAGGCAATTAGTTCTGGTTCTCTCCATTATTAAGGTATAAGACATATTAATTTGACCTTATAGTTGGAGTGGCAACCATGTACCTCAGATTTAGTTTATCCCTGACAACTATCCACTCGAGATGAATCTGCACTCTGACCCTTCATTTGCCAATCAAATAATATTATCTATTCACTATAGTCTTCTATTAATGAGGTACATTATCAATATCTTGCAAATGTTCTTTAAGGTAACCTTTGAGTGTTTTCTCGAAGTTATTTTGTAATTTGATCAGATATATCCTCTGTATCTCTAATATAAATTGAATTTATGAAATTTTAGAATGTTAGCATATGGAAACATCTTATGAATATTAAGCTTAAAACTAAATGATTACCTTATAATTATGATTTCTAAATACATCGACAATAGAAAAAAGGAAAAGCATATGAAACGCGATGATATTCTGAATATTGGTATTGTCTTTCTGTCAATTAGGTCATAAAAATGAGTAGAAATAAGATATCACAATTTTTAAATCAAAAGTACATTAATCTCGAGACATATAGAAAAAATGGCCAAGCCGTACAAACACCAGTATGGTTTGTCATAGATGACA
>DASQYF010000030.1:0-7397 GCA_035639375.1 Nitrososphaeraceae archaeon | reverse complement strand
TTTAGAATCTCTAGATTTCTGGAGCAAGGTAATAACAAGATGAATCCCAACTAACGAATTAAGAATTTAAGTAAATAGCTATTCAAAGACGCTGAAAAAATGATCGAAATATTGAAATGCAAGTCATCTAATAAAAAAGGTCTGTATATATATGCCCACAAGCATACTGAATAACATTTCTAGAAATAGATATCACTATTATTTGAAAATAATCGAAATCTAAAAATAGTAATTCTATCGTCACGAGATTATGTATTTATGCTGCTTTATACATTATAAGAGGAAATTAGAAATTGCAAAGGATCGCTGTTGCTACGAGATGAATCAGTCAATATAATTGTCTTGTGGCTCTAGCATATTAAGTATATATTGGAATATGCTTACCCCCTCTTTTGTTCAACTTTGTATTTAAAAATAATATCAATATAAAGGAAGATGGTAATGTTTCAAGGATTACTCTCGACAACTCTTGCAGTAAACTTTACTGAATCTGTTGCCAATCTCTCGTCACTTGACTTATTTTCATTTGAGCCAGATAATGCACCTCCGATGGTTCCACCCATGCTACCGCCAGACTTGATATTATTTATCTGTATAGTGATTGCACCTGTATAGGGATTTTCAAATGTTACTCGTTCATATGCTCTTCCAGCGTGAACCGGTTGGTTTGCCTTTTTCCATAACTCTTTACCATTATCAGAATATACAGTTATATCATAGCCTTCAACTGGCACCATTCTTTGTATAATAGACGGATCTGTGGAAAAACTTGAACCAAGAGTCGATGCTCCTGTTAAGTTTGTCTCTTTTTGTGGAAAGGTTTTGGGCGTTGCTTCTGGCTCGCTTGCATTAAGAAATACTATCTCCATATCAAATCCGCTCGCAGCAAGTAGCGTAGGATCCTGGCCCCATCTTATCTGTACAATATAATTTCTGTTATCAGACAATTTCTGTAAAATTGGCAAATCTGTGCCCGTAGCATTTAATACTGTATCGTTCCTATCGTTATTGCTACTGATATTACCTGGAGGCGATAATGCTTTCTCTTCACTTTGTGGCCCTGGAGTCTGTTGTGCAAATACTGATGAAAATAATAAACCTGTCAAAGTTAGAAGAAGAACACTTGATAGAAGACTATAAATTAAAAGTGACTGAGAACCATCTTTTTTCGCAAAAAGGTTTTGGATTCTAATATGTTCAAGGTGAAAGCTCTTGATATGATAAACTCCATCTGAGGATAGACTTCGAATTTTATCAACAAATTCATCTGGCATAAGAGACATTGGTCAAAATAAAATATAAAGTAGGAGGTATATTGTATACCAAATATATTTACATATCCTCAACATGCCAGATCGCTAAAAGGACCCATTTGTAGTTTAGAATAAATTTGTTTATTCATCAGAAGAATTATAATATATTGTTGCAAAATCTAGACATACACATTGGGAAATTTAACAGAGTCAACACACAGAGTGGCTGTTTTAGACCAAGAGTTATGCCAGCCTAGAAAATGTGGATTGGAATGTATTATCTACTGTCCAGTAAATAAAACAGGTGGAGAATGTATAGTACAACGTCCTGAAGATGGAAAGGCATTGATTTCAGAAGACCTATGTACCGGCTGCGGTATATGCGTAAAGAAATGCCCTTTTGACGCAATAGTTATTGTTAATCTTGCGAAGGAGCTAAGCCAAGACAAAATTCATCAATATGGTGTTAATTCATTTAGACTTTATCGTCTTCCAACACCAAAGAAAGGCTCAGTCGTAGGTTTGCTTGGAAGAAATGGAATAGGTAAGTCAACAATTGTCAATATTCTATCAGGAAATATTCAGCCTAATTTAGGAAATTATGAGGGCAAGATCAACTGGGACGATATTCTCAAGTATTTTCAAGGTACCGAATTAAAGTCATATTTCGAGAGAATTGCTGATGGTAACATACGCGCCTCGATCAAACCTCAATTAGTTTATCTTATTCCAAAAGCCTTTAGGGGAAGTGCAAAAGAGTTATTAAAAAAATATGACGAGCGTAAAGTGACAGATATTCTGGTACAAGAACTCGGACTGAAAAATTTCCTTGAACGAAACGTTAATGAGTTAAGCGGAGGCGAATTGCAAAGGTTGGCAGTTGCTATAGCATCGGCAAAGGACGCTGACTATTACTTCTTTGACGAACCATCTTCGTACAACGATGTCTACCAAAGACTCGCTGTCAGTAGAGTTATTCAAAATCTTTCACGAGAGGGTAAGAGTGTTATGGTAGTAGAACACGATATGACATTATTAGATTATCTTTCAGATTATATTCATATTTTATATGGCGAGCCGGGAGCATACGGTATTGTCTCCCGAGTTCAAAGTACAAAACTAGGCATCAATAACTTTCTTGAAGGATTTCTCCCTGCAGAAAATGTGCGATTTAGAGAAAAATCTTTCAGATTCGATATAAAAAGTTCAATTGACGATATGATTATGGACGTTCCTATCTCTCATTATTCGGATTTAACGAAGTCTTTTCCATCATTTAATCTCAAAATATCTGGAGGTCAAATACGTCAAGGAGAAATTGTTGGAATAATCGGTGCCAATGCATTGGGCAAGACAACATTCATGAGAATGCTAGCAGGAGTAGACAAACCAGAGTCCGGCACCATTAACATTGGCGCAAGGATTTCATTTAAACCTCAGTACCTTAGCCAAGATTATGAAGGCGATGTGCGCTCGTTATTGTATACAGCATATCAGAATGCAATAGAAGGGTCTCCTGTCGAAGAACAGATTTTAATTCCAATGGGAATAAAGAAATTATACGACAAAAATGTCAAGAATCTTAGCGGGGGGGAATTACAAAAGGTAGCCGTAGCCGCATCATTGATGAGACAGGCTGATATTTACGCCTTGGATGAACCATCTGCCTTCCTAGATGTGGAAGACAGAATCACACTTGCAAAATTTCTTCAACGCTTCATTAGATCCCAAGGTAAATCGGCGGTAATAATAGATCACGATATGCAGTTAATAGATATAGTAGCAGACACCCTAGTAATTTTCGAAGGTATTCCATCTATTAAAGGGTGGACTAGCAATCCAATGAGCAAAGAGAATGGAATGAATCATTTCTTGAAAGCTTTGGCTATTACATATAGAAGAGACGAGGTCACTGGCAGACCTCGACTTAATAAAGAAGGAGGAAGACTAGACAGAATCCAAAAGAGTACCGGTGATTATTATTTCGTAAAAAAATCTTCTGCGTAGCATATGGGTCATATTCTTAAAAAAATTTTGAGTGACTCATTAACGCCTGACGAAATATCTCTAGTCTATTCGGCTTTCGATGTGATAGGAAGTATAGTAATAGTAAAAATCCCTGATGCGCTAAAGTTAAAAAAACAAATAATAGGTGAGATAATACTTCAGAATATCAAGCCGGCACAATCTGTTTTTGCACAAACCTCTGCAGTTCGAGGAGATTATAGAATACGTAGCCTAGAATTTATTGCTGGCGAATATAATACAGTAACAGAATATAGAGAACATGGATGTAGATTTCGAGTAGATATACAAAACACATATTTTTCTCCTAGGTTATCGACTGAAAGATTGCGAATAGCAAAGCTCATTTCTGAAAATGAAGTTATTGCAAATATGTTTGCAGGAGTAGGAACGTTTTCTATTATAATTGCGAAGATTAACAAGACGTGCAAAATTTATAGCATCGATTCTAATCCTTTTGCCCATGAAATCTCTATAATCAATACTAAATTGAATAGAGTACAAGATAGAGTAATGCCCATTTGCGGAAATGCCAAAGATATTATTCACGATAAGATCCAAGGCCAATGTAATAGAGTCTTGATGCCGTTGCCGGAAAGATCTAGCGAATTCGTGGATTCAGCGGTATTAGCATTAAAGGGGGGAACTGGAATTGTTCATTTTTTTGCACATATAAAAGCTAACTCCAAGAATCTCGCCCGAGAAAAAGCAGAATTAAATATAGAAACTGCTTTCAGTAAATATAAAAACGAGAGTCTTCATACAAGAGTAGTTAGAGAAGTAGGTCCAAGGTTATATCAGACAGTATCTGATGTATATATAACTCAATGACGTGTTAGAGTTATTCTTGCTGTGCTTGCACTGTCGCCATCGTATATCCTATCCAACCCAAGACAGCAAGCAAAGCAGCAATTGCAGCAAGGACGGTTAATTGTAGAATTAGTATGCCTAAATCAGTACCAAGTAGAAGGTAGGTATAGATTATAAATGCAAGAATAGAAGCAACCAAGAGAGTATAGCCGGCAACCTTTGTGCCTTTTCTTTTATATTTCATAGGACAGTAATTTCAGAGCTCATATTTATTGGATCCTTACCCAAATTCTAAAGCCATAAGGTATGCATCTTCTCCATCTCTATAATAAGTACGTAATTTAGACTTAATTTGAAAACCCAACTTTTGGTACATCTTGATAGCCGATTCATTACTCTTTCTGACCTCAAGGTAAATCTCATCACTTTTTCGGTTCATAACACCATTAATGCCTTCAAGCATCAAAGCTTTCCCTAAGCCTTTCCCACGGTGCTCTGGTAAAACAGCAACAGACACTACATGTCCCTTCTTTACAAATCCTAATTTTCTAAAATTAGAAAATCCAAATTCAATTTTACACATAATATAACCTACAGTTTTGCCATTAATTTCTGCGATGATAAATGCCTCGGGTAATTCTCTAAGAATGGATTCAAAAAAGTAATCAGAATAATGTTCTGGAAGAGCAATGATATTAATTTCAATAACTGATACAAGATCTCTCTCTTCGCAGTGCCTAATAATATATTCACCCACCCTTCGTAGTGCCGTTTGCAATTATTAGAGTATGATAAAACAAATTATTTAATCTTATGAAATACATCGTTTTGAATTTTTTATACGTAAGAACATAATAATAGGATATAATCAGGATAATTTTATATCCGCTCGTCAAACTTTTTTATTAAATCCTTGACACGACTATATTCAATTTCTGAAATGGCAACTTCACGACTCTATTATAAATGAATGATTAAGGTGCAAAATACCATAAAAAGTAAATACCAAATTTGAAGGTTCTTTATGAGTGATTATATTGGCATCACGGCTGGTGATTACTGCGTGGGTGTTGTTGCAATTTCCATTTTATTTATAGATATTCACTATTGGAAGTTGTGCCAGCGTTGCTATAACATTCCAGAGTGCCAGTGCCTGATTGACATACTGGGATGAGCAAGTAAATGGGTTAGTATCGCTCATACTTAATTGTACGATTATAAAATTATGATTTGGCTACAGCCAAAACATGTACTAATACTGAAACTATTATTATGCATTTTTCCATATCTAACGACGTTCAGGCTATATAAGATAACCACAACTCTACGGTGGTCGCATAGATTCCAATTTAATAGATCATTATTATTGTTACTCTCCAATTATCTAGCTGTCATCCTATATGTCAAAAATAGTAATAGCGTATTCTTCCTAACCTTTTCCTTGGCTAGGAGGGTCACTATATTAAAGAGAGTACAAAATATTCGAATTGTCTGATATTATACAAGTCTATTGCAATCACAATAACTAGGGCAATATAGCCTTCAATAATATTATTTCAGCATCTGATACTGCGAGAACTTTGTGAGTTTTTCCATGCTTGGCTAATAAATCCTGCAAAATATCTTTCATGCCTCTATATGTTGTAAACCCAAGGAGCGTTCTAAGATAATGTTCCGGTACAGAAGACAAGATGCATATCTCATATTTCTGTTTCAATGCTTCCATGAAGACGATATGTTCTAAACCGTCTATATATGTAGAACTTTTTCTAGCATCTTCTATCTTTAGCTTTCCTTCTACAAGCATCTGTAATGCTCCTCCGCCAATCCCTTGTCTATTTTCAGCAAGCAATACTACTGATCCACCTTCTTTAACTATATGAATCGAATTCCATAATGAATTTAGGGAACTTGTAAGAGTTAAGTGTGGAGCGATTTCGTTGCTCACGCTAATAATTGCAGATTTGGTCGATTCTGTCTTAATTATGGAGATTTCGCTCAATTTCATAACTGCATCATTGAAACTCTGCAATATACTTCCATAAAAAATGCCGGCAATACCATGATAATTTGCTACCACTTCAATAGACAATGCAGAAATATTTTCACTATAGCCAAGTGCAATTTCCAGTGGAGTTCCTTTAGTACCAACGGCTGGAAAATTGCTTTGTCTAGATTTAAAGGCTTCATACATCTTATCCTTCATAAAATTGCGTAATACTAGTGTAGGAGTACCATTAAAACCGAACAAAGGATCATAGGTTACATGTGAAATAAAAAAGGCATTTTGAAATCTATTGATTCTGTCTTGTAAGGATGGATAATCAATTCGATTTAAAGAAATTTTTGTATTATCAAGGTAGCTTTTTAGCGCTTCTGCGATATTAGACAAAACGTCTATGGTTATCTTTTCATAACCTTTAGACTGTGCTATTTCAGAAAGTATTGTAATGAGTTTAGCAATAGACCTAGAACCAGATAACACCACAATGAGGGTGTTATCTCGCATTATGATATCTTTTAATGCCAATTTAATTTCATCGTCAGTTAATAATGGATAGTCCGATGACACATGTTTAAGCAGATTTTCAAATTTAATGTCAAGAACAATATCTGTGGTACCGTATTTGAACCAAATTTCTGGCATTGCTATTACTTGATGATCAGTTAAAATAAATCTCTTTCATAACAAAAGACAGCGTGGAAACAAATTTTGTTTCAGAAATGGCGTTATTTCTTCTTAAAAGTAACTCATTAAAATTTGGACTATTCACATTAGCAAGTGGAAAGCAGAGCCCTTACTATATTGACCTAAGAATCTTACAGAGCTTCCCCAACTATTTCCGTCTTGCTATTCTTGCATTGCGAGATGTGATAAATAAAGGAATTGGTTCAGACTTTGATTGCCTCGGTTCCATTCCAACTTCTGGACTAGTATTTGCCTCAGCTCTAGGTTATGAAATGCTAAAACCGCTCATTTACGTAAGAAAAGATTCAAAACCATACGGCAGAAGTAAAACAATAGAAGGCTATTTGAAACCTGGCGGAAAAGTCTTACTAATTGACGATGTGGCAACAACAGGAACATCATTGAGTAACGCCATCAAAGTCATAAGAGAGAATGGAGCCATTGTTAAAGATGCCGTTGCTATTATTAGTAGACTTGAAGGAGCAGAAGAGAAATTAGAGGATATCGACGTAAGACTCATTTCCATAGCGACGATTAACGACATGGTTAATGTTTTACATGATAAAGGTCTATTGGATGAAAATACGCTAGAAGAAATAATGAAGCAAAAAGCAGACCGA
>DASQYF010000029.1:0-4539 GCA_035639375.1 Nitrososphaeraceae archaeon | reverse complement strand
GTCTGAATGTTAGTAAATAACGAACCTTAGAACAGCGATGGATAGGTATCCCACACTCAATTAATACTTCAATGAATATTATTAATATAGCAGCTATGTATGTTAAAGAATTGATCCTTTATCGAATGCTAACTCTTAGTTCTACCAGTCTATTCTATTTGAATCATCCTTTTTTATGATCAATTGGTTGCCAATCATATTATAACTAAGTGATTCGTTATGTTGAAAATTAAGAGCACGTGCTACCTCAACATTAAAAGTTAAAGTAAAAACGCTCTTGCCTATCATCGCAGTTACTTTTCCGCTACTGATAGCATTACTTTCATCTTTGCTATTATTTTTCTTCTGTTGTGATCCTTGCTGTTTTTTATGATGTTTCATTATTCTAAGAACCTTTTTTTTACCATTTATTTATCTATTGTACCTTAATAAAGAGAAAATAGTTTGTTTCTCTCTCTCCCTCTCTCATCATATCTAACAGATCTGATTTCGAACTATCATATTTTAGTAATTTTATTTTATAATTCATTAGCAATAATGCGATATGGCACCCAAATCATTTATATTTAATTTCATTTCAGAATTACGATAACTGTAAATTTTTTATTCATTATTATTATTTTAATATAAATGAAAGGTTTAATCGTAATGCTAGTCGGCTGTCATTATAGGTAGAAAATTTTAATCGAAAACACATTAATAAAGCTGCGTGTCAAAGTAACCTGTAATTATTGATTGATGTGACTGCAGTTGATCTGTTGCTCAAAGAGCTGCATGCATTTTATCTAAGAAATAATGAATATGATGAAGGTGATCTGCTCTATTACAGAATTAATTATAAGCTTAAAGATGCATTTGGATTTACAGAAGATGACGCTGAAAAATTTCACTTGAATTACCATGACAATAATCCCCGTAGAATATCTGAGGGTTATTGCCACATATGCAAGAAAGTTACGTCAATTATACCTATAATTTATGGAGTTTTAGAACAGGACATGTCAACCATAAAAGTGGCTGAAGATGATAAAAGATTGATCATAGGAAACCTAGAACAGGTTAAGGAAGGAAATAAAGTGGCAATGTTTGGCTGCAAAATCTGTATGAGTCCACTCCCGAAATATGGGACTATCTAGTTCTATTAAAAGTATTAACGGTATTATAGCAAACGTTTCTCTTTCCAACTACTCTGAACTTGTATTGCCCTCTATAGGTTTGACAATAAAAGCGGGCGTAGCTTTCCGCGGCATCATATGTTGCAAAGACTTGTCTTAAGCTATCAATGGAAGTCTTTTTACCGTATAAATCCAAGATCTCTATGACATAACAGTTTGGCAATTTTTTGACATTTCTTAATGCAATGGCAATACTTATCAGCAGAAATAAGATTGCTGCTATAACTATTATAGCAGATTCAAAACCTTTAACGAAATTAACCACATGAATTATTAGATTTTGATTCAGACAAGTATAAAGTATATTAAATGCTACCATTAGTTTGGTACAGTACAATATAAGATGTTTATCCATGTTCACTCTCATCTTCGTACAATAGGACAGTAGCAGCATGAGCCCATCGTATCTAGTACGTCATAATTACATAAATAGATTTTCTGGGTTCTATAAAACCCTGTTGGGCCAAGAAACTTTTCTTTATAAGGAGAAAGCTGAAGTTAACAGGCAAATATCAATAAATTGTTTATATAATGTACACAAACTGCCCAAAATAAATACCATGCAATAAAATTATTATCTTTGTAGGTATTACCAAAACCACTTGTACAGTATATCCATTCGCATTCTACGTCAATCAGTCATATACCCCAAAACACTCAATTTTACCCATGCTGCTCATTCTATATGGACACGAAAAAAATGCCAAGTACGATAAATGATATCTACAGAAATGTTCAGGCCCATTTGGAAAGACTTTTTGGCAAAATATATGCTATTTGGATTCGAGAATTTAAAGTATTTTTAAGAGAAAGAAGCAGACTTGTAGCATCTACATTCACACCACTTCTTTGGCTATTTGTTGTTGGCTCAGGTATTGGTTCTAATAATATCCATAGCATTGATGCAAATATAGATTACCAAAGGTTTATTTTTCCAGGGATAGTTAGTATGTCTGTTATATTTACATCAGTTTTTTATGGATCGTATATAATATGGGACAGAAAATTTGACTTTTTAAAAAGTGTAATGGTCGCACCTGTCAGCAGAGGAATTGTTTTTGCAGGTAAGACATTTGGAGGGATGACAAATTCGCTGGTTCAGGTTTCTATACTTTTGATAGTAGGAGGCATTATAGGTATTCACTTTACTACTTTATCCTTACTTCAAACTGTAGTAGTTGTTTTGCTTCTATCGTTTTCATTAACGTCACTAGGTCTTACTCTTGGTAGCTATATGCATAGTCTAGAAGGATTCCAGATGATTGTAAGTTTTGTAGTTTTCCCTATTTTCTTTTTGAGCGGTGCTCTATTTTCGTTAGATAATCTCCCGAGTTGGCTTTCAACTTTAATAATGATAGATCCTGCCACATATGCTGTAGATGCGCTCAGGAACGCTATGCTTGGCATAGGCAGTAAGCCGTTTGAAGTCGATATAAGCATATTAATTGCATTTACAGCAGGTTTAGGAGCACTTGGAGTTTTTTCATTTGGAAGGATGAAAGCGATTTGATTATTGTTTTGATTGGCTTTATTCATAAAAAATAGCTTGGTATGATCAGTACCTGAAAATAGGAAAGTAAGAGAAAGCAACGATAATATTTATCGAGGGAACCACTAAATACAGTATCTCATAGATAAGCTACAAAATATTAAGGTATAACTAATAATTACAGCATACACATTGAAGGTATTATAAACAAGCTGCAGAACTTGTCAATTACAAGGAAAAATATCAAAAGCATTCTTTAACAATGGGTAAGAAAACAATAAAGCATAGAGCATTTAATAAGGAAACAAATGCTACAATAGTATCGCTGTATTACTCAACTACTGTTTTCATGATATCAACTTTAAATTAGCAATTATCATGATCTTCTTATACAATAGAAAATATTGGTAATGTTTATCACATGAGAAAATACGATAAAGTGCTATTGTTTATAAAATCTTATTATGCGATATAACGCAAGTAAACCAACTGATATGATGCTGGCTAAATAAGCTACTCTTTTTGAGAAATTCATTATATATAAGCGATTTCTATTCCACTGTAATTCCGAGTTACATTCTATATCAATAATAATTTTGTTTTGGACAATTACTGTACATTTAAAAGAGGTAAACTTATCTGATTTGGACAAGGGGCTATCGTCTAGCTTGGTCTAGGATACCATCTCTATAAAGAGGTACATGCCTGGGGCGCTGGCGGTCGTGGGTTCAAATCCCACTGGCCCCAAATTAATCTTGTCCCTTTATTAGGTCCCACATTAATATTATACTAACTCAAAAAGACATGCAGACAATCGAATACTATCATAGATACAGTATTATCAAGAGCAGAAGAACAGAGCCAGTTAAGCCCATACACGATGTTTAAATATTCTATCACGTCCGAACTAACACCAAAGTATTAGGAGAGAAGGCTAAGGACATTCTTGACCTTATCAATTTGAAATGGAAATTAAAGAGCTAGAAAAAGATATAATTATTTTGCAGAAAGTAGAAAAATCAATATTAAATGAGCATTAAACCAAATAATACGATTCTTACAATTTCAGAAGAAAAGGGTAGAAAATGAACAGATAACAGATGCTACTTTATAGACTTTTGTAAAGTCATTAAAAGTATTTTGTGACAGTGCTGATTTAAACCTTCCATGGAGGAAAATAACAAGAGGCTTGCGGAAGGAAAGACATCCAGAAAATTATAGATCTCCAAAAAACAGAAGAAATAAATAAATTGAGTATCGTGCCAGAAGAATAAAGCCGATTGTTATTACAATAATCTCATCTAGAATAGGTCTTGGTGCTCAGGATGTTCTGCAGTATTATAATAAAACATAAGCATTGTCATAAACATTGCATATTACAGACAGTTATGTCAACATATCATAAGTCGGTTTACCTAAGTAGTTAAGCAACTTCAGACTTTGTAATCTGATGATAAACAAAGAACAAAGTTTAAACTTAGTAATAGCATATTGTTCCAATCTGCGGAAGATATATTTATAGAAGGAGATACGAGTAGGTTGATTCACGTTTTATCTAATCTATTAAGTAATGCTATAGAATTTGCTAAAGAAGGAGAAGAAGGAATTGGCGCCACAATAACCATTACTGCAGAAAAGAAGCATAACCTAGAAGTTATTGTTAAAGTAAAGGATACAGGTAATGGTATAGACTCTAGAATATCGCCACAACTATTCTCAAATTTTGCTTCAAAGTCTTTTAAAGATACTGCATTGGGATTATTTATTGCTAAAAATATTGTAGAATCTCGTGGCGGTGGAAGGATATGGGCTGAGAATTATAATAATGCTCATAGAGAAAAAGGAGCTACCTTTTACTTTACTTTATCAACCACC
>DASQYF010000028.1:0-2439 GCA_035639375.1 Nitrososphaeraceae archaeon | reverse complement strand
ATTGAATCCGATGGAAAGCCAACTGGCTGCAGAGAGTGGTGAAGGAGGAGCAGCTGAGACAGATGATGGTGGTGCTGAGGGTGGTGGTGGAGAAGACAGCAGTCAGACAGGAGAAGCGGATTATGATACTGGAGGAGACTTTGGAGGATTTGACGGTGGAGGTTTTGGAGATTTCTGACGTTTTATCTTCTGGGAGATTATTAAAATATTGTAATATTCATTCAGGCTATTAGAAGTAGCTAATATATTGTAGATAAGCGATAAAGTAGTATATTAGATTGTATAACATTGTAAGCGCAATGCTGTATAAATTATTCTTATATTGCTAACCATGAAAGATTCACATAAACTGATTAATTCAGGCCATTATCTTAAATAGATCTAGGAAGGACCAAAAACTTGGATACGACTGTTTCCTTGATCGACTACGTATATGTTGCCTGAAGAATCCACAGTTAGAGCAATTGGATCTATCAACTGTCCATCGTTGGCGCCTCTTGATCCCCATTTTGTTATAAAATTACCATTGCTATCAAACTTTTGTACACGATTGTTATCTCTATCAGCGACGTACACATTATCTGAACGATCTACTGCTATACCAGCAGGATTAGTAAACTGACCATCACCTGAACCTGGCGTTCCCCATTTTGTTATAAAATTACCATTGCTATCAAACTTTTGTACGCGGTTATTGCCAAGATCTACAACATATATATGATTAGACGTATCCGCTGCGAGGGCTGTAGGGGTTATGAACTGACCATCACCTGAACCTGGCGTTCCCCATTTTGTTATAAAATTACCATTGCTATCAAACTTTTGTACGCGGTTATTTTCGCCAAAATCACCTACATAAATATTTCCAGCAGAATCAACAGTCAAGCCACCAGGATTTATAAATTGTCCATCGGCCAAACCCGTCGAGCCCCAAGATGTAATAAACGTACCATTATTAGTAAACTTTTGTATTGCTGTATCTGGACTCCCAAAGTCAGCAATATATACACTGTTAGAAGAATCTACATCGATGCCAGCGGGATTAGAAAAGCGTCCATTTCCAAATCCAAGAGTGCCCCAAGATGTAATAAACGTACCATTATTAGTAAACTTTTGTACCTTATTAGCCACGCTGGTAAAATCCGTAACGTAAACATTTCCTTCCAAATCTATTGCTATTTCTAATGGCTGGGAGAATTTGCCAAAGCTAATGCCCGTTGTTCCCCATTTCGTCAGAAAGGAATATTGTTGTTGTTCTTGTTCGTATGATGGAGAGATATCACTAGATAGTTGTAGAGACCAACCAAGCCCTGTTATAGCAAATAAAAATAAAAGACTAGTTTTCGAAACCATATTATATTACAATGATCATTCGCTCTATGTATATAAGAATATCATCGGAATATTGCGGATCAAATCTATCTATGCATTCTATTATAATGCTGAGAGGAACCAATAAGTATTCAGATAGCCGAAGTCATTATGATCATCTAATTAATAGTAGTCCCAGAATATTTTACACTGCATTAATAATACGCAGATATACCGGATAACAATTTGATTCTGGCTATAAGGTTCTATTACCAAGTTTATGTTATTGATTTATAATTGGAATGCTAAAACTAAATGTAGCTCCTTTTTCTCCATCAGCATTATTTTCAGCCCACATCTTTCCACCATGATCTTCAATAATACTCTTTGATATAAAGAGACCTAGCCCTGTACCTTTATATGATTTTGTAGCAAATTTAGAAAATAGTCTTGGTAATATTTCAGAGTCTATACCAGTACCTGTATCTTTAACGCTAACAATGACGATTTCTTTTTCTTCTTTTTCTTCTTTGGTCTTATTGTCATTATTGTTAATATTATTATTGTTATTATTCTCTTTCTTCTTTTCTACTATAATGGAGATAGTTCCTCCTTCTTCTTTTGTGAATTTGATAGCATTGTCTATTAGATTAGAGATAACTTGAATAAGTCTGGTTCTATCTGCTTCTATAATTATTTCTTCTTCACTGGCCTTGTATAGGAATTTCCTCCTGTTATTACTACTATTATTACTATTACTATTATTATTATCAGCGCCTTTGAATTCCTCTTCTTTAGTGTTTATCACTATGTCGTCTAACACATTTAAAATTAGATCGTTCAGATTAAGTTTTTCTTTTTTTATATTCAAACTTTTACTTTCTATTTTTGTAACATCTAGTATATCATTTGCAAGTCGCTGTAGTCTTTTTGCATTACGAATTATTGCTGTAACGCTTTCTTTTCTCTTTTCATTATGTCCTAATCCTTCTTCTTCTTCTAGCAGTTCTGCATATCCTATAATAGGCATAATTGGTGTTCTTAACTCATGAGCTGCTATATTGATAAATTCAGTCTTTATATGATCAGCTTGCTGTAGTTGTTCATATAATTCTGTTTGCCTCCAGA
>DASQYF010000027.1:0-2610 GCA_035639375.1 Nitrososphaeraceae archaeon | reverse complement strand
TCAGTGACTGGTACAGAATTCTATTGGAATATTATCTTCAAATTAGAAGACAATTCTAATTTGAAGTTTTTAAATGTCATCTTAAATTGTATTATTGTAATATATAGTATAATATAGTTTAATCAATAGATACATATATAGTGGATTATAGGATTATTAAAAATGGCTACACACACTATTTTACTATTAGTTTATTTTTATTGTTGTTTATTCGCATGAATAGTTTGAATTTCAGTATATGAATGCTACATACAATAAATTATCTATTGTAACAGATGCCATTTAATCATGAGAAGATGTTAGATCCAAATATAATTTCAAAGTATGGACTAAAATAAATAGCGACTGAAATTAGTATTACTAAAATATGAAAAAATAAGTGCCGATTATTATTGCAAAGATTAAACCTTTTCTATTGAAGAAATAAAAGCACAGAATGGTTGAAGGGTTTTGTTATTCATGCTGTTGACTTTCTGCTTGAGCTGAAGAATTTAACCTAGCAAGTTTAGCTTTGGAAGCCACATATTCGCTGATCTCATTTCCAATCGCCACGCCTGGTTCTCCTTTCTTTGATATAAATCCAATAACTGTTGGTTCGAAATTATGCTTCCGTAACTCTTCTAGAATGTAATTTGCTACATCCTTTGTTACAATGATCAGGTGACATCCGTTTGTAGAGACAGTCGCATTATCAATTAAAAATTCTCTTGTTGCAAATTTTGCAACTTCTTCATACTTAATTGGAAGTTCGTTAATTACAATATGGGAATTTGTCAATTCTGCAAGTCTTCCCACCGCAAATATGCCATCTGTTGTAACAGGGTGAACAGCAGTTATATGGGTGTGTTTATCAAACTCTGTTCCAAAGTCTGGACAATATTTTGAAATTATTTTACCAAGAGCGAAATGAGGTTCACTTAGGCGTTTCATTGCCTCATCTTTTGCAGCAGAAAGAACATCTAATCCAATACCATTCTGCTCGAATTTAGTTATGTTATTATGATCCATTTTAGTCAACATGTAAAGACTTGCAGCTGTTAATGAACCCAATTTATTCGAAAGAATGATTTGCATTCCTTCTTCTGATTGGTCATATCGTGTAGGTAATTCTTTAAGCGTATTTGCAATTGCAGTAGCACCAAAGAATAACTTGCCAACCTTAAGAGAGCTATAATCTTCCATGGCTAAGTTATAACGAGAAGTAAATCGATCAAGATTTTCTCTAATCTTATCCATAATATTTTCATTTGGAGCATCATATACAGGAAATACTTTGAAGCCCGAAGTACACCCTAGAAGATTTAGATATTCCATTGCAGCTGTCAACGAGATATTACTATGGATTTCAGAATCTGGACTATGAGTTGGATCAGTTATGTGTGTAACAGAATTATTAGCAGATACGTATCCTACCTTGTCACCTCTATGTAATTCTATGTAGTCTAGTAACGCAAATTGAGCTTCAGGATATGCCGTTAAAGAAGTAGTTACTTTTTTTACTATTATTTTCGAATGGAAACTTTTCATAAATCTCTGAATTGCTTCTGATAATAATGTTGAATTTTCACCAGTATTCATATGAATGCGAAATATAGAAAGTGCCCGTTTGATTTCCACTTCTTTTTCAATTTTCGGGTTATCGAAACTATATACTCTTCTAGTAAGTTCAATACCCTTGCCTTCTGCATAATGAAAAGCATCAAACCAATTGGGATTTATTTTTATATCGCTTCTCTTGATATTTTTCAATGAGGACTGGAAGAGATAGGTGTCAACCTCATTTGAGCAAGTTGGAATCCATCGTAGGGGATCAAAACCTAGCTGTCTGTATTCCTCTATAAGTCCCCAAAAATCCTCGGACAATCATAACCTCCCCTAACAATCACAATCCTGGTTAATTAATATTATATATAAGAAAACACTATTTAATAAACACAACTTTATTTGATAATATAATAATTTCAGGGCTCGTCTTAACAAATCACCTTTTTATTATAATAGTCACCAAAAACCAGATGGATAAACTAACTAGCTGATAATAACAGCATGCTTTGGTTTACATTTATTTATTTATTTTTTTTAGTAAATAGAAAGGAGTCACCAACAATAAACATTCAGCTCTATCTTAAAGTACTGAATTGTTCTTTCTATAGTGCTTTTTATTCTTTTCTATATAATAATAATGAAAGAAGGAGATGTGTAATGATGATGATGATCATTGATAATGATGTTACTTAAATCCCACAAGTATACTTTCAGGCTTGGGATTAATGAATTACTAAACCATCTTCCATGAAACTTATAGGATGCTTTCCCTACTTATTAAAATTAAAAGAACGCAGAAACTGTTCAGCATAAACAAAAAAGCAAATATTTATTCCTGTTGAAATAGGGTTCATCAATAGGATTATTACTATTATCGGGTTTAGTTGCAATCTATAGGTGCAGAAGCAACTAATCTTTTTCTTCTGTAATTGTGTATATTATTAATATTTCCTTAAGTTAACAGCCAATTTTAGAGTTGATATCTTATAAATACAGTTTTTTGTCCACTTATGCTTTGGAGTCTGATCTTTAATTTAAAGCAGTGATTAGATTAAGTGTGGAAAT
>DASQYF010000026.1:0-2002 GCA_035639375.1 Nitrososphaeraceae archaeon | reverse complement strand
ATTATCATTGGCTAATGGAATATTAGGATATGATAGAAAAACTATCTGATATTTATCAATATTCTTTGTAATAGTATTTGGTGTATCTATTAATATGTGAGCATATGCAAAAAGATTTTTTTCTTGATAAATAATAAGATTAGTAGCAGTAATATCAGAAAGTAAAAAAATAGCCGCAATAAATATGATAAAAAAGAGATAATGACTATACATAAAACCAAACCATATAGTCAGTTTTTTTGATTTCTTCTTACTATATTTATTGATATAGATATGCATCTTTCTTTATTTCCTTATCAAGTAAAACAGATAATAAAATCATATTATTAGATTATGTATGATAATAACAACTAAATTATTAACGGGAAAAAGGAGATGTAATTTTCTTGTTGACATCATCTATTGATTTTAGATCATGCTACTAATACTATATATCTATCTATTTTAATTGCTTTTGCATTGACCATTTTTGCATCCATTGCAGCAGATAAATGACAGATTCAGCAAGTTCCTGTCCTTTGTTTGTAAGTCTATACTCAACTCTTGGAGGAATCTCATTATATCTTTGCCTTTCCAATATTCCACCCTTTGCCAACTCTTTAAGCCTGTTGGATAATGTTCTTGTGCTAAAGCCTTTCATTGATTGTTTAAATTGTTTATGTCTTACAGGATTTGTACTACAACACAATGGAATTAGTATTTCAAGTGTTCCTCTTTTTGTAATCAATTTTCTCAATTTTGCTGTTTCTTTCATAAGTTTATCTGCATCATATCCATTGAAAGCACAAACTTCTTGTTGTGGTGGTTGTATTATGGGTAATAATGGTCCATTTTTCAATGTCCTATTAGTTTCCATAATTGCACTTACTTTACCTGTTTACCCTTGATAACTTAAATAGTTTTATTTGTAAAACATTGACATGCAAGATGTAACAGCCGATATAAAAGAAAAAGTAAAAGAAAGATATGGCAAAATTGCATTAACAGGAAATTCTGATTGTTGTTGTATGCCTAGAGAATGTAATGACCAAGGAAGTTCACCAATACAGGCTGCAACAGTTATTGGTTATAATACTAAAGAATTAGAATCTATCCCTAAACCCTCAATACTTGGAGTTGGGTGTGGAGCTCCGGTAAATTATGCTAAACTTAGAAAAGGAGAAACCGTTGTTGATTTAGGTTCTGGTGCAGGAATTGACGTATTTTTGTCAGCAAATAGAGTAAAAGAATCTGGAAAAGTAATAGGCATTGATATGACTGATGGGATGCTAGATAAGGCAAAGAAAGTTGCAAAAGATAATGGCTATACGAATGTAGAATTTAGAAAAGGCGATATAGAAAAAAGAATTCCAGTTGAAGATAATTCTGTAGATGTAGTTATCAGTAATTGTGTTATCAATTTGACCACAGATAAAGTAATCACATTCAAGGAGATTTATCGAATTTTAAAACATGGTCGAGGAAGAATGGTAATTTCTGATTTAGTTACAGACAAGGAAGTGCAGTCAGACTCAATTGATTCTGAAAAATGGTGTAGTTGTGTAGATGGTGCATTAACAAAAGCGAACTATCTTAATAGTATCAGAAAAGCAGGATTTACAAATATTGAAGTGTTAGATGACAAATTCTACATAGAAGAAGGAGACCAAGTTAATGGTAGAAAGATTAGCAGCCTTGTTATCAAGGTAGTCAAAGAATAAAGTGGTAAAAAGAAAGACACAAGGAGACTAAACAATGCCATTTTATTGTAATCTTAAGTCTATATAGATATCAAGCAACGCTTATTTTCTTTATATTGCTTTACTACTATTGCAAAGCATATGTGTAGCACTGTTGTATTTTTTGGAGAAGAACTTGCCAAATATGGTTTTGGTAAATCACATCCATTTAATTCAGATAGAATCTATGCATTCTGGTCAAAGTTTACTGCCTTAAATCTTGATAAATCTACTCAAATTCGAATAGAAAAACCAGTTACAGTCAAAGAAGAAACTCTACTTGA
>DASQYF010000025.1:0-9774 GCA_035639375.1 Nitrososphaeraceae archaeon | reverse complement strand
GCAGTGGACTTGCACACCATTCTATAGCAATCTATAGTAGATGTGTCTTAGTAATGCTATCGCCATCTAATAAAATGCTGATACGCTTTGAGGATTCTTACTTACAAGACGACATCTGAACTGATTAGATTTTTTGTTTTTGAAAATTGTGCCCTGGCTTTTTCTTGTTGTTGTTCTCCTCATTGCCAACACTCATGCGGTATCTTATAAGTCATGGGGTTGTATAGTGAAAAGATAAAATGTTATGAAGTTGTCCATGATTTTATGTATAATAACATAGTCAAATAAGATTCTAAATAATCAATATATAGTATAATGTATAACAAAGAATAATGAAGAATATTCTTAAGAAAGAATTAGCTATAGAAGAAAATAATAAAATTGTCAAAGAAGAAGAAAGAAAAAAAGAAGAAACAAAATCACACGATGACTTCTATTCATTAGTAGATAAAGCATATTACGTAAATGAACTCCATTACAAAATAGGCACATAGATATCAGCAACTAATAAAAATCTTCTTATGCAGAGGAATTATCTTTTTCTCGTTATTTACTCCGTAAATATTTATCTGATCAACCATAAAAACAAGCTGACATTTGTCGTCATCTTTTACTGATTCAAATGAAGAAAGAATAAAATGCTTTATATGCCAATGAATTCTAAGAAGAATATTTATGAGCAATACGGAAGCATCAGAAGATAATACCGAATCTCCTTCTACATATGGAAATGAAGCTTATAAGGGATACCGAAACAAGAAAAAGGAAGAAAAAATAGAAACAGAAGACATGAAAAATTAAGTGGCGGGCAACATATTAATGTGTTCAGGTTGTTCGTTCTCTCATACTACTTGCCAACTGTTTTTCCTACACATTTTCTAACAATTACAACATGAGATCGTAGACTGATACATCAAACATATAATTATAATCATATGTCTTTACATTGTAACTTACTTCTTAATGCTAATCAGCCTATTGCAGTTCAATTTTAGACTGACATCTAATATTAGATGAAGATAAATTATATTCATGAGTTACCGACCCCGGTCATGCGAGATCCTCCAACAAAAGCTAATACTGATAGTTCAACAACAATTAATATTGCACCAATAGCTTGTTGGTATCATTATCCTTACTATCTCTACTATGAGAACATCCTTAACAGTCATAGTTAAGTGTCAGAATATGTTCGTCTTCCTGGCAATTATTAATTTTATAATAATATTATACTCAATATGTCTATGATTAAAATTCATATTGTTTTTCAAGTAAATATACTATTAGTACAGATATTCAAATGAAGATATGTGAACAACTCAACATTAGTAATGGTTGCAGTCCTAGCAACAGTAGCAATGCTATCAGCAGCAGTAGTAGTCGTAGTACTTATAGAGCAAGCAAGTGCACAGGATACGATCTTCACTTTCAAACAAAAAACAGTAAAACATATGCAGTGGCCTTACAATCTGTAGTAATAACGGCACAATAACATTCGGTTTCTAAAACACATCGACACTCTTACGAATGCCGCAATCAATAATTTTTCACTTCGTATAACTAAAAGAAATTATATTAATATTTTTATAATTATTCAAAGATCAATAGCACTATATTTTAAACAAACAATACTTAATAAGCATATTTTAAGTTATTTTTAGCGGTAGCAACAAATGAATTTGTTGTGATATTTATATTCTGAAGGATTCTAATAAATTTTATGTAGTCAAACTGGTCTTACAAAAGATTTACAAATAGAAAAATTATTACTGAATATGATCAATATTTTTGGTTAATTTGATAATAAATATAATACTATCATTATTATATTATAATAAATAAAGTGATCATACTTGTGAAATAGCTTGGTATAATCTTGCCGTTCTCTTAAAAAAGATAATTTTAATATTAATCATGAATGCACCTACACAATAGCAACAACAATGACAAAAGAAAGCTAAATAGGAGGCTATTTGGATGTCCGGCCTGTCATAAGTCCAGGTACGTTGTTCTAACATCAACTATCAAAGATAAATACTACCATTATCGTGAACTATACTGCCATTTATGCAATATTTTATTTTCATCCGTTCACGCAGTAACGCCATTAGAATTAAAAGAATAGAAGAAATAGCAACATATTCAGCACACAGAGTTAGAATACACATTGAGGATATTTGTTTACAGTAATATAACCAAGAAGTATCCAAAACAATAAGCACCTTATTTGAAGAGTTAAGAAATGTGTTGATTCTTTGCATACTCTGGGTCGACTTATTATTCTTCATAAGTAAAGATAACTATTCTTTTTGATTTTGTTTAAAGTGTACGATAACTTTAAGATTATAGATATTGCACTTACAATGTTTTATATAGAGGAAAGATTAACGTGAGGGAAGAAAATTTTGCATAGAATATGTATAATAAAAACACATTCGTAGTCTCGGCCACTTCTAAATTACTGTGATGTTGCTATACTCCATATATAGCACGACATATGTTTTCAATTGCTTGGTAATGCTTTATCATTGTGATTATACTTACAAATGTCTTAAAATGATATAAAAATGCTCTATGAACAAGGATCTTTTTCTTTAGATCGTTATCAGTTTTCTTTTGATGCATCTGGAGCCCAGTATTGTTATTCATGGGTCTCTAAGCTTTTTCTATAAAGCATATCTTGATAGAAAAACTGAATCTGATATGATTGAAAAATGCTGGTGCCAACGACAGTATGTATATAATTTATTTTTTGGTCATCAGTAGAGAGCAATTCAAGATATTGAATCTAATATTAGTCAATATTAGTTCATTGTCATTATCTAGTTTGATTTTGTTGTTGTTGCTGCTGTTGAATTGGTCCTGGTAACTGAAAGAATGGAAACCCTCCACCATTACCAAGAGAATAAGGCATCTGTCCATTCCACCTGTTAATTGATTGCCATTGTAGATATTGTGGATTTTGACGTAATTGTTCATTAATAATCCTGATAGCCTGTGATTCCCCGTTAGCTTTAGCAATATTTGCTCTGGCTTGTGCTTCTGCTTGTACAACTGTCTGATTTGCAATCACCTGTATGGATCTCAGATTGTTTTGCTCCGTAAGATATTTTTGGAATGCAACTACTTTTGATTCAATTTGATTAGCAAATGCTTGTGAAAACTTGAAATCAGTTATAAAGACTGTCTCAACAACTATGTTTCTATCTGAAAGTGTATTCCGTATAGCATCAGCTATTACACCCTTTGCAGTCTCTCTTTTAGTTATAAGCTCTTCAGCGTTAAATTTTGCAACACTTGCTTTAACCGACTCTTGTATAGTAGGCGCAATTATTCTATCAGAATAATCGGCTCCAAGCTGTTGGTATATTACATTTGCATCGCTTGGATCAATATGATAGTTCAATGCTATTACTGTCTGCACTTCTTGTAAGTCATTGGATGCTGCCGACGCCTCGGCTTGATATTTTAAAGTACGCACTTCTAATTGTATTACCTGCTCGGCAAATGGTGTTATAAAATGTACTCCCTCTCCCAATACTCTATTTTCTACGGCACCTAAGTAGAGTACGACTCCTCTATGTCCTGCTTGTACTATAACCACAGATTCAGCCATTACTATTATTATGACAATGAATGTCGCTATAGCAGCTATAATCTTTAATTTGTTTGGTCCTGTTGGAAAACCTGCTATCATTGAAGACTTCTCTGATCTGCCAACGTCTGCTCTGAGACTATTGTCATCGTCACCGTAGGAACCTTGTCCTACTGGTTGAGTCATCTGTCGCCTTCGTCGTTGAAAGATAAGATTTACTACAAAAGCAGCCACAATAAGTATTATGATAAGCGTAATTGCCATTGAGACGTCTATGATAGCCAAATCTTTTAGTATATGATATATCTACTTTTGACCATTTAAACACATCTGTTGATTTAGTTATTCTTACTATTGTAACGGATTAATTGAGTGTCCTATGACATCATTACCTTTTCTCATAATGCAGCATGCGCATTTTTGTTGCAAGCATACTTTAGCCTGTTGATGTTTGCATATTGAACAAATACATGCTTGTTTAGTGATTGTATTAATTCTTCTCTGCTGTGTTGATTTCCAATCAGCATATAGCCACAACAGAATTAGAGGTATTCCTATTGCAAAAAATACGATTATAGTTCGTATAGGTATCCTAAAAACAAATAATGAAATTCCGAAACACAAGGTAACTATACCCAGAATTGAAATCCAACGTGTTGTTGTATCCATTATATATGTATACACACACATCCCTATCAAATGTATTGGATCTCTTCATAAGCAGCGGAGCTTCTGTATCAGATGATGATTGTTTTTATTATCATTTGCTTGTTCTTTTCATATTTTATTCTTACTTCTAAAATTTCGATCAATTGCTCTAACTAATGCTTTGATATTTTAGAGTCACATTGCATATCCTTCATACAAAGACCTTCTTCAGTTAATCTAATTCACCCGTCCTGATGCTGCATTTTTTCTGTTGTTAATATATTGTTTGTCAGAACTCTGCAATAAGCAATTTGACTCATAATTATACATATATTATATAGTATAAACTTACTAATTACTATATAGGTCATAGTTAATACTCCCAGGGTTATATCAGTTGCTCTGATTTCTTTACGTTTTATATGCTCTTTATAAAATTCTGTTGTTGCATAGTGTTTAGAATAGATTTCTTATAATAATATCTTATTAACGTATTGATGAACTTCACTTCCCAAATTTTTCCCGAAATGTAAATGACAGGCTTGTTTGTCTACTCACTCTCCTTTGTCGACGCTCCTAATTCCTTCATTTTATCTGCAGTTAAAGTCCTGAAAATTCATGTATATGTAAGACAAGAATTAAAGGACTAGGAAGAAAGTGAGGAAGAGCTGTTGTCATTGTTGTTGGGGAAGTTCCTTCTACTCCTTCTCCCCGTAACACAGGCTGCCTATAGACTATGTCTACATCCATCGTATCTTTCACTAGTTTTAAGATTTATTTTCAGCCTGCTTGCTAACACTACTGCTGCCACATTGATCTTTTATCCAGCTTCTGTCAGAGAATTCAGTAACGTCGCAGAACTTTGTTACTGGTTCCGCATATATATTTTGAAGTAAGGCTTGATTGAGGTTTATGGGTATGTTATTTCTATAGTTAGTATTACTGCCACTGCTACCGCTACTACTACACTACCAACACAATATATCACACCAACACCTCTACCAAACCTTAGTTTTTGCCCATTGTCTGCGTCAATGATCGCAGTAGATCCAACAAGACATGTTGCTGCTACAAAGTCCTTTGCTTCCTTATATCCTGGTTCACTACGTTCTGGGGGTGTTTACAAGTAAAAATCTTATTCTTGTTATTGTACCATTATCGATAACTAATTTAGGTTATCGCCATCTACTATATGAGTTACAAGGCCCTGTGGTATTTCCTCTAATTATATTAAAGTCAGTAGTAGTCGTTGTCGTTGTTGTATTAGTAGGAATAGTAGCAGTAGAAGCAGTAATAGTAGTAGTAACCGCGTCTGCCACAGTTATAGTGTTTATCAAGAATCCAAACAGAAGAACAACTGCAATATATGCAGCAGCTGTTGCTATAACTATCATTAAAAGGCCTAATTTTAGATATCTTTTTTGTTACTTCTACTACTGTTACTGTTATTGTTCTTGTCTTTGACTTTGATGTGGGTGCCGACTAAAATATTCTCGATTCTCAATCATCTGTTTAACTATATGACGATGGCAGAATTGACCTTCGTTTTCAATACATAACAAGGTGATTGTTTTTTTATCTTCTTTATTATCAATCGCTTTATCTCGTAACATTGTAAGCAGTCTCAGAGCATTTTGATTCTTCATTATTTCATTGTTAAATCGTGTTATATATTCTTCTTCAGATATTCTCCTTTTATTCTTCTTGTCTTTAGGATACCAGTCTCTATGAAGTTCCTTGCTTGGTGCTAGGTCTCTAAGCCAATCAACAATATGCAATTGCTTCTTTGACTTTGGTCTAGCCCAATATCTCATTATTAGATATCTTTCTCCATCTTCTTTATCATCAATTGGATCGTTATATGACTTTGTTTTAACTGGCATTCCTCCTCTGACATTTCATGATGAATTCTATCTTATCCTCCTTCTTTTTCTTCCTTCCTACAACTATTGCTGTTTACCGTCATAGAATATACCTGCAATGTTGACAAATTTTGCAACTTGATATCCTTGATTTTATGATGTTTAATATAAAATGTGTAGTCAAGTTTCCTATTTGCTGTCACCATCATCTCTGCTGTCTCTGCTGTTACCTGAATCGTCAGAATCTCCACTGTCATGCACATCAGTGCCGCTATCATCATTGTAATTTACTTGCTACATTTTATATATTTGATTTTATTTAAGTTCTCTGTAATGAGTAACACAAAACAAATATTATCAATAGAATTAGTGGCAACACTAGCTACAGCATTACTTCTAGCAGGACCAATATCATCACAAGTAGTAGATGCACAAGCAGTAGATACAAAACCAAAAGATAAAGATAAAGATAAAGATAAAAACAAAGATAAATGTAAAAATGTCCAGGTAAGACTTTCTGTCTTAGGTACACAAGCTGGTGACAAATTATCTGCTACTGTACAGTTAGCAAATCAAACATTCACAAAAGATATTACAGTAAGTGAAGAAGAAGATAAAGGAGACGATGTTGTAACATTATTATTCGATTTCAAGAAACTATCTCCATGTCCTCAAGTAGGTTCTAATCTAATTGCCGGAAATGTGAATAACGTAACCTTTAGCAAAGGATTAGATAGTATCGAGAAACCAAACAAGATTGTTGTAAACGTATCTTCAGCAGTCAACAAACAACGAGGAGTTGAATTGCCAGGCGCTCTGCCCTAATTGTCATACGATAAAAGCTCGTAATAATGGAAATTAGAATCTATTGAAGAGATATCTCTCTAAGAATACAGTCAAGATATAAATCAACCATAGTCGGTGATAAATTCATATTTGATAGAATTAGTAGTAAATTCCAATTAAAGCTCAAAGATAGAGCAGCTGCAGCAAACATTCTAGCTGAAGCATTAAAGGATGTAATAAAAAAAGAACAGGAAAGAAAAGATAGCATAGTATTAGGAATTCCAAGAGGAGGAGTAATAGTTGGAGATATTATAGCAAGGAAATTGTCTTCTAGTCTCTTTGATATTATCATACCAAAGAAACTGTGTGCTCCACATAGTGAAGAACTTGCTATAGGTGCAGTAATGGAAGACGGTACTACTTATCTTAATGATATCCTTGTAAAAGAATTAGAAGTATCTCAAGAATATATAGAAAAAGAGAAAGTAGATCAAATACTAGAAATAAAACGTAGGTCTTTATTATATCGTCGTAAGGATTATACAGCAAGAGAAGTTTACAACATTATCAATGGTAAGACTGTAATATTAGCAGATGATGGAGCTGCAACAGGAGCTACAGTTATCGCCGCAGCAAGATGGATAAAGAAGACTAACAATCCAAGAAGCCGTTTGATAATTGCTGTTCCTGTAGCTCCAAAAGAGACTTTAAATTTATTAAAGAAGGAAGCTGACTCTATTGAAGTAATTACAAGTCCCTCGACTTCTAATTTTAAATCAGTAGAACAATACTATCAGAGCTTTGAACCTGTGACAGATCAACAAGTTATTCAAATTATGATGAGAAAAAGCGATTATTCTTGATTAATTTAACACTATATTCTGGTTTTGTTTACTATGCTTTTTTGTTTTGCAGTTTAACATAAACTCAACTAGGATGATACTTATGGTCTTTTATATGCAGCAAGAAGTTCTTAACTATTATAGGTGCTCTATAGACGGCGAATTAGGAATTGCAATAATGGGCGCAGCACTGCAAGCAGCACAATTTCTTGGCATCATCAACTGACTAACAAACATGTCATTCGTTCTTTATTTTTTCTTGTTATCAATCTTCTTTTGATTTTTTATATAATAAATAAGAATTACAGCAATAACACCAATAATAATATAATTTAAAGGAGGAGCAATGGCTCTTGTTATTAATCCTACTTTTGGAATAACGTATACTACTTTACCGATGTAATCTTCTCCTTTAATAGGATAATCAAGATATGGAATTGAATATGGATTAGCATCACCTTTTGTTCTTATGATTCTCTCACCATTAGTAGAATCTGCATTTAATATCTGTGCAACTCTATGTACAATTACTTTATGTTCTCCATCAGTTGATACACCAGGTGTTTTGAAAACTATAATATCGCCAATCTTTAGCTTATTAAATGAAGAATTATCGTTACTGCTATTACTACTCCCATGTTTGATAATGACATAATCGCCAACATTGAGATTTGGTATCATACTTCCACTTGATACCACATAAAATGGGTTATTGACGCCAAATGCAAATCTAATAATACCAAACCAAATAATAAACGCAGCTGCAATAACAACAATTACAATAATATACTTTATTTGAGGGTTTGAAATCATTTTACTTCTTTTTTATTTGTAACAATTTTTATTTTTTACCATTCTATTTGCTATTGACCAGCTATAATTGCATCTTATCAGTTCTGTCAAGAAAAATCGTAATAACATATAACGATACAGTTCCATTCTGTATAACTATCCGTATAATAAGCTATAGATAAGATAATTACTATGGATATAAAATATAGATAACCTTTTCTTGTATCTTTAGACATTTGCAATCTCATCTATGTCTTTAAATTAGAGTCACTAATAGGAAAGATAATCCATAAGAAATTATCTCATTTCTATATATAACAACAAGCAAGAGCAGTAACTTTAGTATTGTAATAAAACTCTACAACGTATTAATAATTTCATAAAAATCCTCTTTAGTTTATCATCTTTTATAATCCTAGAGTAGTTCAATATTCCTATGCGTAAGAATGTATATTAATTAATTATTAATATAAATTTTTAAAAATGAAAATACTGTTAGTAAAGATTCACACAAGGAAATAATATGAAGAACTCAACTTTACTAATAGTTGAAATCGTAGCAGCAGTAGCAATTCTGTCAATAGGATTAGCTTAATACCTACTATAATGCAACAAGCAAGTGCACAGAACACCAATTTTGATTTCAGACAAGATCGAAAGAATAGATGGAGTAGGAATGGATTCTATGAGAATGGTGGCACAATAATATTTGCTCCATAAACATCGGCAATTCTTAATTGCCATAATCCATATTTTTCTCTTCTAACACTAAAAGAAAATCTCCCATAGAATATAAAGAATAAAAATAGTCTATTATAAACTAGAGACATTTTTCAATGTTTGCCAGGATGTTCGCAAAATGTATGGAAAAACATTATTGTTAGCAGATTCGGCAGGATTAGTTCTCCAAATGAAAATGGGTCCTAATATGATTTCTCTACATTCATTTTATCTAAGTGACATCGCTTGGATTGAGAAATTTTGAATCTAGATAGAGAGTTAATTACTTTTTGATTTTTAAGTAATCATACTGACTCAAACCGACCGCTGGGAAATACTATATATTATACTAGCTTCCATACACGAATGCTGCTAACTAAATATTTTCATATTAGATGTTCTCCCAATTATGTCATGATATTTGCACTCTTTTGTAATAAGACTGTTTTTTAAATAGTTTAATTTCTTGATATCTTATGTCGTACTACAACCTTAAGACTCGTTACGGATAATATTTGATGAATATTTA
>DASQYF010000024.1:0-3926 GCA_035639375.1 Nitrososphaeraceae archaeon | reverse complement strand
CTTATTAGATTAAGAAAGAATTATCCTAATTTTGTCATTAATGATGAGAAGCAATTATCATTAATGAAAGGAAATTGGGGAGGTGTTGGAACTACACCTGTTAATTGTCCATCATGGGCTATACTCTCATTAGATCATATGAGTGATATATCTGATAAGATACCTGAAAGATAATTAATGACTATTTATTGTAATATTTCCTTTTGATAATACAACAACCCCATTTGTTCTAATTTTTGAAGAGATTTTGCATAGTCTACTACTCGCATCATTAGAGTATTTATTCAAAGAGTGCATGATTATTTCTTCTACACACTTCCAAGTCAATTTATTTTCGGTTCTTTTCATTGCGTCTCTTGTAAAAGTATAATGATAGGCATTCTCTTATAGAGGACCATGTGAAATAATAAAAACTATTTACATTTTTTGCAATTTATTGGAAGGATCTATCTCTCTTACCGATTCATATCTAATTTCGCTCTGTCCCTTTTCTTTCATCTTGTCAATTCTTATGTATACCATTTCATCTGTACCTCCTTTTTTACCTTGTAATTCTGAATATGGATTGCCTCCTTTTTTACTATCATCATTTATCCAGTCTCCATTATCTATAGCTGTCCACCATAATTTCCAATCATTTGCAGGATTATGATTATCTAATAATCCTTTGTTATCAACATATACTTCAATCTTGACGCTCTTGTCTTTGTTGTCATTATAGATAACGACTTTTAGACCCAGCCACCTTCCATTGAGATCGCCAATATTTCTATGTGCACCATCTGCTATTTTTACTTCATTTTGAAAGTTAGGAGTTTGTGGATGTTCTGGATATTCTTTTGCTAAATGCGGGTCTCCATTGAATTCTGCTCCTATGGCATAACATCTACCAGCAAGCCTATGATCATCGTTATGTTCTCCTCCACGCAATTTGAAACTTAATTCATCGTCCTCCCTTGTGTTTAATTTGATATATGCTGTGTATTCACCATCTAATACTGCTACATCTTCTAAATAGAGTTCATTTCTTTCTAAACGACTATCATGTTTATATTCAAAACCATAATATTCTTCTCCTTTTGTTTCATAGATCTTTGTAACTCCGTTACTATCAACAAATAGCTGAGGAATAGGAGGGCGTAATAAAGGAGTATTAATAATAATAATGATTATTATGCCAGACACTATAATTGCGATAATTATTATCAGCGAAATTGCTTTTCTTTGTGGCCGAAACCATTTTTGCATATGACAAATACGCAAAATATAGTTATAAGGAAGTTGGAACGTCGTTAGTAAAAGTCCAATGAATGCTTCTGTCAAAAAATCAATAGTAAAATTGAAAGTTATATCAAAGATATTGAAAATATGGTGATATTAATCAACTAATAGAGCGAGATACTAAACAAGCAAATTAAGTACCCTTGATTATATACCAATGATCCGAATCTAATAGTCTTAAGATAGGAAACTTTACTAGATGTCGAAAGAGATAAGATGAATATGTCTATAGATAATTATCATCTAAATGTAATAAACGTCGATATTATAACTTCAAAAAAGTTTAGAGTTAAATCAATTTGGAAATTACAAATATGTGTAACATGTTTTTTCCTATAAAATCAATAGATAAGTCGTTCATATGAGAAATAGAAATTTGATTTAGCATAAACTATACTGTCAAAAAGGCTTTCATATTAACAATATTCCCTGTGTCGTACATAATATACTATACAGATGCGATATTATCTAAAAAACTGATGGCTTTAGTTTTTAAGAAACATCTAGACAAAAATTCTTCTAACTCTTTGAAGGTTCATTATTTGAGTCTGCTGTTGACTCTGCATTAATAGCATCAATAGATGCAGCCGGAATAATATAAAGTCTATATCATATTTAGACAATATTTGGTATGTCCTGAGCGTTCATGAGCGACTAATGATCTATCTCATTCCTGCAGTATTAGAGCAGTTTCAATTGCAATTTTTGTGCAGCGTGGAGGTCTTCTTGATAGTTTAGTGATAGTCTCTATTTGAGTTTCCAATTGTTCTTTTAATTTGTATCCATTTTACAGGAAAATAATATATCCAATGCATAATCTCGTATAATTGTTATATGATCAATAACTACTATTCTTCTTATTGCACATCCTCAGCCTCCTTCTAACCTTCCAAGAATAAATGCAATAGCAAAACCTGCCATAGTAGCAAGACCTATTCTACTCACTCCTATTCCTCCTCCTTCTCCTTCTTCCTCATCATGAGCTTCAGGTATCATTGATTCAGCTAACATAACAAGTATAGCTCCTGCAGCAAATGATATAGCTATTGATATTATAGATGGATTTGCATTGGATAGAAAACTAAAGCCAATCCCTGCTGATATTGTTCCTATAATGACTGCTATAGACCATAAAGAAAGTATATACCTCTTGCTTCTTCCATGTGCTTTCATACCTTGAGATGAAGACAATCCTTCTGGAAAGTTTGAAAGAAAAATAGCTACTATGAGAACTACATTTACTGCTCCTCCTGTTACTAGGGATATTCCAAGTGCCATATTTTCAGGGATATTATCCATTACAGAACCTATCAATAAAGCTAATCCTGAGGAATTCTTTCCTCCTCCTGCATTTTTACCATGAGATTTTTTTCTATGCTTTGTGCCCTCTCCTCCTCTTTTGTTAAGGATATAGTTTACTACGCTATATGATATTCCTCCGGCAGCAAAACCAATTATTACTGGCGGAATAGATTCTTGTGCCAATCTAAAAGCTTCTTCTATTAAAGAGAAAGCCAGAGCTGCAACCAATACACCACTGCCAAAAGCCATTATTGTTGCAATAATATTTTTTGGAAGGTTTACATAAGATGCTACTATAGATCCTACAAGTAGAGGAATACTAGCAATAAATCCCCATAGTAAAGATTCAATTGTACCATTAGTCAAAGGAAATTTATATCATCATCATTACGCTTATTTAGGTTCTACTTGATTCAAGTGGTACTATGAGTCGGAATAATACTACACAATGCATAGTTACAGAAACACATGGTTAATCTTGATATTAGAGTTGCATAGAATAGAGTAGAATTGACAATATATTATTGGCGTATAATATAGTTTAGAATATACCTTATTAGCATCTTTCATAACAAAGAAAATAGAATTGATGGATGATAATAATAATAATATGACTTTTCTGTTGTTTCCACTCCCACATCTTTCTTACCTATGGCCTGTCGCTACTACTTACATTTTTTACTTGAGTTATGAATAGAGCCTCCATCTGCTAAGAAAAGCCAATTTTCCTCCAGTGGTGGAGGAAGAGTTAACAGTGTTGAAAAAATATTAATCCTCTATATGTTATTACGCCTTTATTGTCAGATCGTCCGATATCATTTGCGATCCAAGTTGCCATTTCACCATTTTCAGTAGTTATAACTCCTTTTCCGACACCATAAACTATTTTAGCAGTTTTAAAAGTATTAGTCCATGTTGCTAGGTTTGTATATTTCCAATACCTTTTATACTTGCATTTTGAATTATAGACAGCTCTACCTAAGGAAGACCTTCACTAGTATAGAGTACTCTTTGGCTTATAATCTTGCCACTTGTAGCTTGATATAAAATGGACTTCCTTTACTAATGTCTATTGTACCGTACCTATAGTATTATTATTCTTCGCTGTTTATCATTCTACTACCGGTAAAGGTTTTAATGATATTAAAGGATCTAATGCGTATAAACTTGTTATACCGATCTTATGTACAAGTTATAGTAGAGGTACTTCTCAACCGATAAGCAAAGCAAATATGGACGATATCATGACATAGAAACAAAGTCTATGACCTGTTAGTAAAGGTCACAACAGTTTGAGATAGTAGGTTATCAGGTGGCAACATTAGAAAATAATTTGAATTTAA
>DASQYF010000023.1:0-7346 GCA_035639375.1 Nitrososphaeraceae archaeon | reverse complement strand
TTAGCCAAGAAAGTGCTACTTTTGGATATCTTTAATCATATTTTAAGTCTTGAACTGTCTTCAAACAACAGAAAGTTCTCTTTTCCATTTAAATCAGACTATATTGCCAGATCCTCATTAGGGTAGTCTAAATAGGTTTTTTATTGAATTCATTTTCCATCTCGCGATCACACATTAACTTTTATTCTTTACTTTTCTTTCAAATGACATCTATTTAAATTCCTTATTCTAGAATTTCTTTGAGATAGCAGTATGTATCTTTTGTAGTATTTCTTTCGCTGCCCTTTTAATGCCTTCTGGATCGCTATTACTAATTTCTTGGGATAATAAATCATACTCCCATTTGTTTTCTGCCCTATTGACAGACTCTGCACCGTTTGCTCCATTTGTTTTAAACATCTTCCTTATAGCAATATGTGAAAAAGTATTTCCATCGACGGCACCGTGAAAATGCAACCTATTAGCTGGCACGCATACTGTGTCTCCTTCCTTTTCAAGAAAGATCACATCATTATCATCGATTTCAAATTTCGTCATACTAGTTCCTTGTATTAAACCAACAACCCCTTTACCATTTGTAGCTATAAGTATTTGATCTGATTCATGGTAATGTAATGTGGTTAAAGCACCATTTTCAAATGTCACGTGGTACATTTCTTGCTCTGCAGATTTACCTTCACCTAGAATTTCTCTTATTATTACATTTCCATTAAAATAATTCTCATTTATCTTTTTCTCTTTAGCTGTGTGAATATTTTCCTTTTGCATAGGCCTTCTAGTTTGCCTAGCAATAATAAGATTTCAGCTATAAATAGATAAACAATATATTGTGTAAAAATTGCATTAATAAGAATATATATCTTCTTCCTTATCAAATAGATTTGTTAATCAGTTCAATAGAAACAATATGTGATATCGTTTATCAGACAATTGCAAAGTTCTTAAATATTCTATAGTTTGTATCAAAGAAATATCTTATTTTCTAAGATTAAACAGAATAGAAATTGAGATGTATTATACTGATAGAATAACAGACAGATATTTGAAACAATTGAGTTAATTAACCTCAATTTATAAGCAACCTATAAGTAAATAAAGACAACGGACCATTTGTAGAAATTAAGCATGTGATGTTTGCCCTTCTAATTTGCATCTTATTGAAGAAGATAAGATGTCATCTTCCATCAAATTGCCAATGATTTCGAAGTCACAATGCAATGGTATTGTGAAGCCTTGTCCATTTTATATCATAAGGATATTAGATCACAACATTATCATTTTGTTATAAATATTTGAGGTATACAAATCATGCATGAATCTCCAGTTCTTAATGACTAGCGTTAAATGACAGTGGTTCAGGTTTGGTGAGATCTAAGAACACATTTGACTCTATTTGCAAGTCAGAACGAAAAGAAATAGCGTTTGATATTCGTTTTAAACATTTAGATTACTTTGCTAATAGAATTGTAATACAAACCAAAATAGAATATAGAGTTCAGTCCGAAAATAAAAACAAAACCAGTAAGAAGAATTAGAAGTCTAGAAATTAGGTTACAATCATTAACGTATCTTCCAATGTCTGATCTGTATTGTCATATCGTCGAATGCCTCCACAATTGTATTTACTATACAATCCTCTACTGAGTATTAATATAATAAGGCTAAGTTTCATTTCTTTTGTGAAAGGAATAATTTTTGATATGGATGGAGTATTGGTAGATGCAATGCCATATCATTGTAAAGCTTTGCAGATGGCCATCAAACAGCAGACAAATATAGAAATCGACGATAGAACGATATTTTTGCTAGAGGGAATGCCAGCCGATGAAATAATAAAAGAGATTTTTAGAGGTAAAGGATATAACGATAATCATTATTATTTCACCATTATAGACAAAATTCATAATTTAAAAAAAGAAATTTTAAAGCAAATATTAGTTTTAAAACCCATTGATGGAATAAGAGAATTAATAACTCAATTAGATTGCATAAAAGCTGTTGTAAGCGGGGCTTCAAAACAAGAAGTTGAAACTATTCTCTATAAAATCTTTGGAAGAGGAAAATTTGAGATTGTGATTACTGGTGATGATTTAGAAGAAGGCAAGCCAAATCCTGCTCCATTTAAAACTGCGTTGGAAAGGATGAATTTGAAACCTCAAGAAGCAATAGTAGTAGAAAACGCACCATTAGGAGTTCAAGCCGCTAATAAAGCAGGAATTGAATGTATTGTGACTTTAAATAATTCAATGCTTAAAATATCAGACTTTAAAGATTTAATAGATGAAAATAGAATATTTGAAGATACAAAGTCTGCTTCAAGTTTTTTGAAGAATTGGTGTTATTCTAAATCTAAATGACATCATCATTTCATATTATGATAGTATTATTATTCATTGTTGCTGGTTTTTGTTTATGACGTGGATACTATTAATACTCGATAATTAAACACGGGATGTTCAAGGCACACATAGTAACTGAACTTAATTCAAACAAAGGGTAATTATATCTATATATTTCTATATATATCTAATTTTTTAAATGAACGCCCTGGCTATCCGTAATCAATTCACTCGCTATCATGAAATATTTCGAGAAAAGTAGACTTGCTCAGATTCTATGAAATACAGCGACAAGTATCAGAACCATTTGTTTCCATCTTCTCTTTACACAATTCAATTGATCAACTAAGATTCATTTTAGGCTTTTTCCATTATGAGGATATATTCAAATGGATAGGCCAATCTGTTAGATTTCATTGTACCAACAAATCGGCCTGTTTTCTCGTCTCTCGTCAACGGAAGAGCCCTGCTTGGTATTTGTCTTTTGATAATATTGTGAATATTAAAACCCATTTTTTTCAGTGTTTGTACAAATACATCTGCATTATGGATCTTAACTTTATTAATATCTGTGTCACCAATTACTATACATGTTCTTCCACCCAACATCAAGATTCTATACATTTCTTCAAAACATTGCTGCATATCAAAAAAATAGTGCTCTATCGCATCTGCCTCTCTTTTGTCTATCAATCGAAGGTTTTCCACTATTGTTTTTCCAAGATCGCTATACAATCTAACTTTAGTCAGTTCCTTTTTTTTGATAGAACCGATAAATTTGGTTCTAAATTCTGAAAGCTCCTCAGTATATCCCAACCAAATTGCAGTCAGTTGATGAAGATCAGCATATTCGTAGGAGGTTACATAAGGTGGGCTGGTGACTATTAATGCCACAGAATCATCATTTAATCTCATATTACGTACATCAACATTATCTACAGTACAGTCAATCCTTTTCTCTTTAAGAATCTTCCAAAACTGCCAATTCTTATTTAACATTCTTTGTATATGAATAAAGAAACTGCTATACGCATCATTTATTGTCTTCTCCTTGTCTATTGTGGGCTTTATCGATTTCATCATCCACCGCGAACAGCCTTTTAGAATATTTGAAAACGCACAAACTAAAAAATTTCTAATATTTTCGTCTTCACTAATCGTCATGATTCCTGATAGAATGATGGACAAATCATGTTTTTGTTTTTCAGGGAACCAGTAATCTATTCTATTATTTACAGAAAAGACAACCTTAAAATCATCGTCACTTTTTAAGAGTGGCGTTTGGCTATTTCCATCTATGAGATTGGTCTTAATCCTTAGTTTTAATGTCGATATTATAGATTCCAGATATCGAGGATCTATTGGAGTAGTTTTAACTCTTGTGATCAATGCCGCTACTGGATTGATATCGGTTCCATAGGTTCTTCTATCATTGACAATGGATTCTACAAGAGTGGTTCCAGAACCCATAAAGGGATCACAAACAAGTTCTCCAATTTGGCTATTTTCTTTTATCAATCTTGCTGCTAGCTGGGGAATAAACTTGGCAGGATATCTGTGATAGCTATGAGTAAGATAAGATGTTCCTAATCTATCTATCTCTCTAAATGACCATGAATCATCCACTTTATCTGATTGTAAGTATGCACATGGTGTAAATATCTATTACTATGAAATAGTAATATTATTCTGATTTTGCAGTATAAATTTTCTTAATTAATTCCTCTTGCTAGTATTAATTTAATTAGTAACGTTATTGATTAAAGGATATAATCAAAGTCAAGGTTTAAGAGAAAGTATAATCGTAATCATAGAACTTAAAGCCTAAAGTCCAATATATAGAACTTATGGTGATGAGGATCGTAAAATTGGGGTCATGTTTTGATCTTAATGCAGATCTTATACAGATCAAGACAATTTATCTAATAAATATTTCATTATCAGTAATTATTTTAAGATTGTTTTATTTATCCTAAATCTATTTACTATATGATGTGTTTCTGTACCCATTTTCAAATTCACACATCCGAATTTTTTATAAGATGTTATGATGACTCATACGTACATCAATAATTTCTAGAAATATAAATTAGGTGTATAAGTTATATACAACTATTACCGGCCTTCCTGATACGTTTATTATCCAAAATTTATCAGGTATTTGACAGGTTAGATCTTACAGAAACCTATGGTTGACAGAGCCAGTAAGCTATACAAAATTAGGCACTTCAGTCAGAGTTGATAAACCAAATAGTATGATCCAGGAAGCAATTGGTGTATATATATAGATACATTAATATATCTTAGTTTAAATTCCTAATCACCTTCAATAGCAAATATGGATGAATAAAACGTAATCGAAATAATTCTTAATTCTTATAGTATTCATATATTGATAAGTCTTTTTTAGGTTATAAACAGGTCCATATAGTAAAACAATATTTTCTTTGTAGAAGCTAGCTTTATGGATTTTTCTGAGCTACTGATGCCATTGATAAAGCACTATGTGTAAATTGTTTACAATTCTCAAGGAAAATGATGCTTCGCACATCTTCTCCAGATGTGAAATAAAATACTTATTAAGGTCATTCTTATTGTTATTAACTCACAGCTATGGACTATAGGAAGCTATGTGAAGACATCTTAAATCTTGATCCGAAGATTCGCTATGTTGGCATATGTGATGAAACTGGTCAGACTAAGTATGGAGGGCAACGCCAAGGTATTCAGAATCTACTTTCGCCTGAAGAAACAAAAAGATCAAATTTGCAGGCATTAGCTAGATGGGCTTTACGCAACTCTCTAGCTCCAAAGATTGGGAAGGGAAAGTATGCTATTGCAGAATATGAAAAGCTTAAACGTATAACCGTACCATTAGAAAACTATCACTTACTTCTCATAACAACAGAGGTAGAAGCTAACCATCAAAAAATTATAGATAATGTTCTACAGTTGGTTAGAAGTTAGAAAAATAGTTTTTGTTTAAATATACAAATCAATGGGCACGATTTCTAGGTTCATGCGACGCTCCGGTCGCGGTTATACTTCCGGTATAATCACCAGTAACCTCTAAAACATCATCAGAAGCAGAGATTTCTTTGAGCATTTCCAGAGTTAGTCTCTGATTATTTACGTAATGAGTGCCTTTGTCGTATACAGCAGGAAGCCATCCGGTCCTTTCAAATATCTTATTTTTCATTGCTTCAGAATCTGTTCCTGCTTTTGTAAATATCTCGACCATATAAAATGGTGCATTTTCGGATTTTTCCTTCTCACGTATTAGTAAATCATGAATGAGGATAGGGTCTACTTTTGGAAAGTACGTCTCATATAAGGTCTGTAATCCTTGAAATACTGTTCTTATTTCTTGTACTTCAGACATATTTGTATTATTTTAATAATAAGTCGTCAGTATAAGAGGATTTCCACCAAGCAGTAGTTTTATAATTTTTGTTTTGATTAAGTCATATTTGATGATGCAACAACAATTCGTTTAATAAAAAGAATCTGAAATCAAACATATTGAAAACTAATAGTCAATGAAACTATTTCTATTGTTGAAATTAAATTAGGAAAGTTTAAATAATACATATGCTGGGCAAACCGTTTTCTTTTAATCTACTGAATTTATCTACAAAAATTTTGATTCAGGAGCGTTAGTAGGTAATTATTGATGTTATTCCAGAAACATATATCCCCATTTATTTTGCGGATTGAATGAGGAGCAATTCATCTTATCTTATCATCTAACTACAGAAATTCTATTTTTGCATATTTATTTGTTATTTTGACTAGCATAGGATAAGTCTTCCGCAGTATAAATTACTTTGCACATTCAAAGGAGCTCTTGTTTTTCTATAATGGGTTTACCGAGAAAATGAAAAAGCTTCCGAAATAATCTATATTAATATTTTTTCTATATATTTTTCTATTTATAATATAGCGTTAATTGTCATAAGCTTACTGACTTATAAAATTAATAGTTTGCCTTAAAATAGATATAAGTATATTCTAGATAGTGAATCTAATTACACAAACCACGCACATATGTCTTCATCAGTGTATACAATGTGGAGTACTTTATAATTGCGGGGAAAGAATGAAGTGCATGATGTTATTCCAGTATGGCAAGTGTCCTTTGTGTAATGGTCACGAGATTAGATAATTCTAACAACAAGATTACTGGCGATCGGTCTGGATTTGGTGGAGTTCAAGAAACATTTGTCCCTGTGTGGAAGTCAACTTCTATGGATATATTATATACACATCAGAGGATTATTACTGTAGATATTTCTCATTAAAAAATATCACTATCAAGTTCTCTTTTTTATAATAATGTTATAGTGAAGATATTTAGCACATAAATTCAGAATCATTTTTTAAGTACATATACCAATAGATATTTGAAAGAATATATATGAACAACTTAACTTTACTAATTGTAGGAATCGTAACGGTAGTAACAATGATATCAGCAGTACTAGTTATGATACCAATACAACAAGCAAGAGCACAAGATACGGATCTCGATTGTTTCAATAAACCGAATCGGCGTTACATATGCATCCTTACAAAAGGCACCTAATAAGGTGACAATTTCGACAGTAACTAACCTAGTAATTAAATACTTTACTCGTGAAAAAATCAATGAGGATCATTTAACAATGCAATAATTAGTTTGGCTATCATCGAGATAATACCTGTGATAACATGAAAATTATCTTTGATTGCTTTGCAGGAATTTAGACCTTCTTGAAGCAAAAACATGAGTAACTGCATCCGTGGTTCTAAAAAGTCCCTTATACTAGAAAATGTTCTAATATAACAAAGCCTGCTGGATTAGTCGTCATACAAAATTGCTTTTGATATGTTTTCTGTTCCATATCATGATCAAGATCCGCAATACATGCTTCAAGTTCTCTAGATGGCTCAAACTGCACTATAAGATACTGAATACCAGCTCCTTCAAGCAATTCTATTTGTCTTAATATATCTTCTCTTACCGTG
>DASQYF010000022.1:0-6030 GCA_035639375.1 Nitrososphaeraceae archaeon | reverse complement strand
GGGATATATAATTTTTAAAATAGCGGCAGCAAATACTCCGTCTACATCTTGTTCGTGTGAGAATACTAAAACGTTTGTCATTCTAAGTCAGAATAGCTGATAATGTGTTATTTGATATTATAAGTGTTCGAATCACAATATTTTCTCTCATAAATATCTTAATACCAATAACATATTTTATATGATAAATTATCTCATTAACTTTAATAATATTTGTTTACTGCCAGAGTCATAGAAATATCTATTTGACAATAGCGTTATCGGAGCCCAACTATTTTTGAAAGATATATCTTATTAAAAGCAAGCGTGAAGATAAGTTGTTTATCTTGGATTAGTTACTTCAATATTAGCCATTTTAGAGATATGCATATATTATCTATGTTCCTGATTTGACAAATAGAAACTATGGCAGTAGATTATGATTATTATATTGATTATGTAAACTCCAATTTTAAATCTTGATTTTCTTGATGTCTCCCATATATTTCCGAAGAATATCTGGAACCTCAACATCTCCGTTTAAAGTTTGGTAATTTTCCATAATACTGACCATTGTTCTCTCAGTTGCTACAAGTGTGCTATTCAAAGTATGTACTAATCTTGTTTCCTCATTTGTCTTGTCTTTGAATCTTATTCTCAGCCTGCGAGCTTGATAATCCGTACAGTTTGAACATGAAACTATCTCTCGGTAAGCTCTCTGCCCTGGCATCCATGCCTCTATGTCATATGTTTTAGCTGAAATTTTGCCCAAGTCTGCTGAACATAGAAGCACTGTCCGATAAGGAATACCAATTTTTTCATAAAACTCCTCGGTTATAGTTAACATATTGTCATGTTCTTTCCATGAATCATCTGGACGGGAGTATACAAATTGTTCTACTTTTTCAAACTGATGTACTCTGAAAATCCCTTTCATATCCTTGCCATGAGCACCGGCTTCTTTTCTAAAACAAGTACTGATGCCAGCATATTTGATCGGCAACAGCTTACCATTCAAAATCTCATCCATATGCATTGACGCTAGAGCATGCTCGGAAGTCCCAATCATATATAAGTCCTCTCCGTTAATCTTGTAAATTACATCTTCAAAATCTTCTAAAATTACGCCCCCTTCCATCGCACTTCTTCTAATCATATAAGGAGGCTGAGCGAGTACGTACCCTTTATCAGATAAAAAATCGATTGCAAAGTGAATTAAGGCATAATTCATTCTTACTAATTCTTTTTTTAAAAAGTAAAATCTTGCCCCTGATATTTTTGCAGCTCTTTCTATGTCTACAAGATCTAGAGAAGTTGCAATATCAATATGGTCTCTAGGCCTGAATTCAAAATTCTTAATTATTCCACTGTGTTTAATGACGACATTGTCATTTTCATTATTTCCAATAGGAACAGATTGATGGATAATATTGGGAAGATTTCTCATAAGAAGGTTAAATCGCGATTCGACTGACATCTTTTCTTCTTCGAGACTTAAAATCCGATTATCTATATCCTTCATTTTCGATATTTCTTGTGATGTGTCAGTATTTTCTTTTTTCTTGGAGGCAATGGAATGTGAAAGAGTGTTTTTCTCGTGTTTCACGTGCTGTATTTCTACAATTAATTGGCGTCGTCTTGCATCTAAGGAAATTAGATCATGAATTGGGAACTCTACTTTTCTCTTATTTAGGGTATCTATTATGATTTCTGGATTCTGTTTCAGTAACTTTGAGTCAATCACCAATTATCACTTTTCCGGCAAGAGAAATATCCTGTAAAACTTCATCTACAGTATTAATCAGGGTTCCAATTTCCGTATCGGATGAAAATTTGATAAAAATAGAAGTATTATCTTTTAAACTCATATCCATAGATAATCCTTTTGGAAAGTTAATGTTATCTGGTATTAGTGCCTTGAAGATTGCCTCAGTTTCTGCTTGCTTTGAGAACTTTAATTCTATGATTAGAGTTACTTCAAGAAGCGGCTGTGAATTTGGCATCTTGTATTGCGTTCCTGATTGCAGATAAAAATTCTTCCAATCTTGTAGGTGGAATTCTACATCCTGCCGCCGGTGAATGACCGCCTCCGCTTCCTCCAACCAATTCTGAACAATATCTCATTATCAAACCCAGATTTGATGTTGATGTACTTCCAAGGGATTTTCTAGCGGAAAATTTATAGGATCCATCCTTAGTCAAGGTTCTCACAAAAACTAATCGGCCACCAAGACTTGGCGATCCACTCAATAAAGAAGAGACTGCGCCTAGCATATCTTCAGCCAAAAGTCCCTCCCCATTAATGAAAACTGATTTTCCATTATCAATCATGCGCCATTTTTCAGCGAAAATAGAAGATATGGAATTTCTTAATGTCGTTCTATATTTTGTAACTATTTTTTCACCTTCTTCTAATAAGGCATTTCTGTCGCCCATACAAATTCCAATGCCGATTCCTGCTTTACGAATTCGTCCGCATGCATTCAACATTGTCGAGAATTCCCTTGCGTCACGAAGTTGGCTTCTTTGATCTTCGTTAACAAGCGTGTATGTATAACCTATCAGATTATCAATCACATTAACTTCCTCATTTTTCGATGAATTGACTACAAATTTGGCTATCGCATCTAAAATAATACTTTTCTCGTCTTGTGAAATTTCAGAGAGTACTCGCGATCGTCCATTTTTTTTCATTTTTATTCCTGCATTTTTTATGAGTGCATGGCAGGCTTCTGCGTTCCACGTTAGGCCTTCGATATACGGAAAAGCTGTATATGCTAGTGTTTCGTGGATCGGTCTAGTCTCACGTCCTGTAAACAGAAGATCCAAATTGATACTGATAAGCTTTAATGACTCGGCAGTCTTCACAATTTCAGAATTAAGGCCAAAAAGTGACTTTTTGTCTCCCTGATCTTGTCTGTCAGCTAAAGCAGAAACAATGGCTATTGGAGAAAGATCTTTATTTTTTCTATCAAGTGTGGTCGCAAGCATATATGCCATACCTCCCGCGGAAATCTCTTTGCCTCCATCTATTCCATATTTCCAAGCATTTAGGATTTGATTATTGTCGTCTCTTGATATCTCTTCTTCGGGGATTTGATGGTGATCAATTACCACCCATCTATTATCAAGAGCTTGGTGAAATTGATTAGCCATTCCTGCACCAAGATCTGTAATTATATAAAAGTCATGATTCTCAGAGCGCATCTGCTCCAGAATATTTTGAGTGATGTCTGACACGGTACGTACAGTGCATTTCGCGCCTACTCTAGCCAACGCGGAAGATATAATACTCGCTGAAGCTATTCCGTCTGCATCCAAATGACTAATGATAATAATTTCCTTTTCATTTTCAACCATAAATTCAATTTTGTCACAAAAAGTCTTCAGAGACTGAAAGATTTCTTTATTGCTCATAGCAATTTCTTATTCTAGCTGCGCAATAACTGCTGCGTATTTCCACTTTTTATCAAGCTTACCTATTCTCTTATAATATTTGGATAATCTGTGAATCTTTGATTCAATTAACTCTAGTGATCGGACGTTTCTATGATCACTATTATGTGCCCTAAGATGCTTCTGCAGGCCTAAAGCTTTCATGACTAGACGCTCTAGATCTTCAGGCATGTCTCTTCTGATGTCATTTTCGGTAAGCACATCTGTGATCGATTTACCTAAAACAGACTTTGTAAGTGGGATCCCATTTTCGTCCCGTAAACGCAGACCTATCTCACTTGGTGTTAAACCTTCCTTAGATATTGCAACTATTAATGAGGATATTTTTCCTTGGCTTTCTGTCAGCCACGGTGGAAGATCCTTTGACGTGGGACGAGTAGAGTGTGATTTACCATGGGTATGTGCATGCATTCGCGCCATATCTTTTATGAAAAATTTAATGCGTATCTAAATGTTACTTAATTTACGCTTGTGATAGACATAAAGGTTAAATAATTGATCTGGAAAAAGTAGTTTATGAACAAGCCAATTTACCTGGCTACGGTCACAATAGCACTTCTGATGGGTGTTGCATTTGTTTTTCCTGCACTTGAGGTTGCATATGGACAATACGTTAGTGAAGCTCCAAGTAATGTTGAAGAACAATTAAAACTGGCAAAAGCTAAAGTTGCTAATGCAAAGACAGCTGGCGCTTATGGTTCTGGTACATCCATGTTGGGAACAAACATAAACGAAACGGTTATTATGATAGCCGTCCTAGCAGCAATATTTGGTGGCGTCGCAGCAGCTTTCTTCATAAAAGGTAGATCAGGGAGAAAAGAAGCAGCAACCAGTTAAATCCTCTCTTTTTACTTTTTTTAATAAATATTACTATTAACAATTTTCGATCATGATGAATATGCTAGATTAGTAACAATCTCGCTTGCTTCTTTTCTCTATCTCTCTTTCAGTCATTCTCCAACTTGGTCAAGGCATCAAGTTGATGTTTCTACCACCATTTTTAATATTGCATTAATTCGTGCTTTTCCTCGTGTAAAAGAGGTTTTCTTGCATCAATAGTTGTGTAGCAGCAAGATTGAGTTTTCATAATAACTGTCAAACCAAAATGTATATATCATAGATTTTGTCTGCTGTAAGATAATGAGCGCTATCATAAGCGTTATGGCAATGGTTAGTACTAAGTTTAACAGTCTGATTGGGCAAATAGGACCAGCGTATGATCCGCTGTTCTACGACGTAATGGTCTACATCTTCGGCACCATGTTATTCGCTGTGTTCCTGTTGGGTGTCATTGCTTTCTGGCTGCGGAAAAAGGGTCTTGGTGGTGGTTCTGCCAAGGAGAAATGGACACAGGAACTAGAAAGATACTTCGAACGTGAACAAATAGGTCTAATTCCAGATGAGAAACACCATTGGTAAATCATAATTGGCCTGATAAAAAGAAAGACAAGCAATTCTTAAAAAATTCCTGCTTTTTCTTCTTCTTCTAAGTTGTCCTAATTTTTTGTTGTCCTTATTTTTTATGTGATACTGTAGTAAAAGGTTGATGACTTGAATTGTCCAAGAAATATATAACTTGTAGAATCGATCGCATTACGGTTAGACTATGGTTTATGAGTATATCAGCCACACGTGAGAATTGGAGTTAGTAAATAAGTATAATTGTACATAAGATAAGAAAAAGATGAAAATATCGTAGATGAATGACATACTCGTCGCTACAAGACCTTTTTCCTGGCTCTGCTCTTAATGTGAAAACAGTAATCTGAGAAAGGGGCTTTATTTTTAATGATAGAATGTTTATTCAATAAGTATTATATTCTTTGAAACTAAACTTATTAGGAATATACTACAAAACTATTCTATTTCAGTAATGAATAGTACTAATGATCGAAGGTTTTAAGAAGTGCGAATAAACTAATTTTTTGGATAAACGATACAGAGTTAAAAATTTCTTATGAAAATAAAAAAAGTAGAAGAGTTATTTTCTACTAGATAACCTGCCATGGTCTTGTAGCGAATGTTATTCCAAGGCCTGCTCCAATAAGAATTACCTGATAGGCTACATTACCCCACGGGACGGGCTTCAAGATTGGCGGTCCACTTACTTGTACAGTCTGTCCAGGACCAAGACCTGGGCCAACACCTGCTATGTTAAGCTGTGTATGCACATGATATGTAGCTGGCTCAAGAGCTTTTGCTCTTAATTCATAAGGAACTGTTCCTTGAGGAGGAATCTCAAATACATTTCCAGGTGGATCTCTTGCAATAAATTCCCATCTATTTCCTGCATTAGTTGATTCGCTGAATAATGAGATCCATGCTCTAAGAGGTCTATTTACTAGACTTTGTAACGTGCCGGTTACTGTTATTTCGTCACCTGTTTTCAGAGTTTGAGCCGAAAAAGCTTCGTCTTGAATACGTACAAATCTGCTTTGAAGCTGTGCCTGCACACCATGACCCTCTACGACCGGTATTAATGCCAACGCTGTATACAACACCATGACTGACGCAACAGCCGTAACGATTAAGGTCGTGCTTTTAATCATACTATGTTCAAGCCATAGGTGGAAAGACAAAGATATATGCTTTGCT
>DASQYF010000021.1:0-19360 GCA_035639375.1 Nitrososphaeraceae archaeon | reverse complement strand
AGATGACGATGATGGCGGAGGAGCAGGAGATGACGATGATGGCGGAGGAGACGAAGCAGCAGCACCAGTAACTGCCACCCCGACTCCGGAAACATAGTCTACAACACTTTCTTTTTTTATAATATATAAAATATCATTTTTATTTTGTTAATTGTAGAAGCCTATTTCATAAAAACTCAATTTTTGAGTATACTGAAGAGGTCACGATAATAATCTCATCATTAAGTGAATAAAATTAGGTCAGGCAGTATTTGATTTCTTAACCATTAACTTATATTCTATCAGATTAAAACCTAGCAATAACGTTCTATTGCAGTCATTCTATAACTTCGAAATTATCATTAAAGTTTTATCGTAGCCAGTTTCAATCAACAAAAACAGCTCAAATAAAAATCAATCATCTGACTTTAAATTCGAACGCTTCCTATTGCGGTTCAATTGTTGCGGGAGGCTTGCTTGAAACAGCATATGTGACCCATGTCACATCTTCTACCTCATTTGTAATTCTGCTACTAATCCTTTCAATTAATTCATAGGGCAATCTAGTCCAATCAGCTGTCATTGAGTCTACAGATTCTACTACTCTAATTATCACAATATGCCCATAAACACGTTCATCACCCAACACTCCTACTGCCCTGTCGTCTCCTACTGCGGCATATGCCTGCCAGACTTTTTCATAAAAACCTGCAGCCTTTAATTCATATTCAACTATCTCACTCGCATGTTTTGCTATGCGTATCTTTTCGCTATTCACTTCTCCAATTATTCTAACTGCCAATCCTGGCCCTGGGAATGGGTGCCTTTTTAATAGAGCATCTGGAATATCAAGTAATTTTGCAACTTTTCTAACTTCATCTTTGTATAAACTGCTTAACGGTTCTATTACTTTAAGATTAAGCCATTTTGGAAGACCACCAACGTTATGATGAGTCTTGATTACTGCTGCCGGGCCTCCAGAAACTCCGCTTTCAATAATATCAGGATATAGTGTCCCTTGTGCTAACCATTGGAATGGCCCATTCATTTTGGCTACATCAGTAAATACATTTGCAAATTCTTCCCCTATGATCTTTCGTTTCTTTTCAGGATCTTCAACCCCTTTCAATTTTTGCAGAAACTGTTTCTCTGCATCAACATATATTACTTGGATACCAAGATGCTCTTTGAATAATCTGATAACTAAATTTTCCTCGTCTTGTCTTAATAACCCATGATTTACAAAGACACAATGTAAACTGTCACCTATGGCTCGGTGTAAGAGGGCAGCTACAGTAGTAGAATCAATTCCACCACTTACTGCGCACAGTACTTTTTCATTTTTAACATGTTTTCGAATATCCTTAATGGCTATGTCTATAAATTTTTCTATATTCCAGTCAGCTTTTGCCATACTGATCTTTTGAGAAAAGTTTTTCAAAATTTCAGTCCCTTTTTCTGTGTGGACTACTTCGGGATGAAATTGTATTCCATAGAATTTCTTTTTCTGATTTGCAATAGAAGCTGAAAATGAATTCTCTGTATGAGCAATAACTTTGAATCCTTTTGGAATCTTATCAGCAGCATCTCCATGACTCATCCAACACTTTATATTATTTTCGATATTGTTGAAAAGATCAGACTTGTCATCAATGACCAGTTCAGCACGACCGTATTCTCTTATGCTTGACTTTTTTACAGTACCTTCAAAATTATCTATTAATACTTGCTGACCGTAGCAAATTCCTAATATCGGAATATTCATGTCGAAAATGTCTTTATCAGGTTTTGGCGAATCTTTTGAATAAATACTCGCGGGCCCACCCGAGAAAATTATTCCTTTTGGATTGAATTCCTTAAGTACTTTGGCTCGGGTATCATATGGCAATAGTTCACAATATACGTTTGCTTCACGTATGCGTCTACAGATGAGATGGCTATATTGGGAGCCAAAATCTAGCACTATTATCTTATCGATATTCCTGCTATTTTCCACTCTTTTCTATCATCCTTGTAAAGACCCATGTAGAAGTATTAAATATCTCATTCAGCCGCTCTTTATCTCTGTAGTTAATTATTGTGATCCTCTTTATAGAGCCATTATTATCTTCTTCTACCTGATAATCAAGTGATTCTATATTTTTAATCTGCTTCTGGCTGACTTTTTCTACATCTTTAGTTTTCATTCCTTCCAAAATTCTATTCAAAAAGAACGACTTGAAAGGAGGAGTATTAACATTAAGTATTATTCCTTCAGCTGGTATGATTTCAAGTGAGTTTGGCAATAATTCTGCATTTGCAAGCAATAAGTTATCTTTAACTCGCTTTAAGGGTCTAAGTTCTTTAACTTTATCAGTGGTCTGTTGTCCAGGTCCAGGTTCATTTGCAATTGTTTCTTCCAAAGATGTAGCAGTGGTTGCTGCTATCCCCTGTCGTTTGATGGGATTTGATATTTTTGCAGAGTTGACCGGTACCTCAGCTGATACTGCGGGTGATAGAGCAACAGAGGATGTAATGTTAGAAGCGGCTCTAAAGCTGCCGTGTTTTAACAGATTATCAATAAGTGATAGCGTAGTACGTAATCTTTCAATTTCTTCCTGCCTGTCAGAAATCTGTTTAACGAGCCATTCACGTACCTCGGCTGCGCGTCTGACATCGTCTTCTGAAAAGTTGGACATTTGCAAGGCATCTTTGACATAAATGGTATAATAGTATTTCAGATTGATCACTCATTGATCACAAATTTACATTGAATATTACACATAATTTCTGTATCTCTTTGATCTGATTCTTGATTTTCTATTGAGTTTTAGTAATATAATCCCAGCCACACCCCAAAGAGTTACTGCAAAGATTGTCTGCTGGAAAAACCATGCAATACCACCTGCGACTGCAAAAATCATTCCTAGAATACCAATTGCTTGACTTTGACCAAACATTCTAATTCTTAATATTATTATATGTATAATAAGTAGTAAAGCCTCGAATTGGTCTTTTAGATGTATCAAATAAACGTGAACGAGATTGTTTCGCAAGCATTTCAAGCAGGCGTTTACCAGCTTTCATTTTCCTTTTTTTCAATTCAGTATTTTCTACCACTTCTTTTGAATATTTACCTATATGCACGCCAAAGTCCATTCCTATGAGGACAATTTCTTTGGCACCAAATTCTTCTGCCAAAAATACAGAGCGGTCACCATCGGTAAATCCGCCAAAATTATAGACATTTTTAACTGGCATTACTTGAGTAGAGCCAATAACATGTCTAAATCGTGGAACAAGTTTTTGCAATATCTGAATATTATCTCCATGAGCATGCACTACCATTAACGCACCCATCTTTTCTGCTTTTTGTAAAAATGTTTGATTTCCATCCAAATCTGTAACAACAATGTCAGGTTTGATATTATTTTCAATCAAAGCTTGAACAGCACCGTCTGAGACTATCTTGATAAACCTGCGACTCTTTTTTATAAATATAATATTTTGTTCTAAACTAGGACCTGCACCTATTACTAATACTTGTTTTCCTGCAATTTTTTTGTGTAATATTTTTGGAGCAAGCGCTTTTCTCTTTATAATTCGTGACAGAGAATATGCTGCTTCTTGATCTTTCTCAGTACTATATCCAAATTGCTGTCTGATATCCTGATAATATGGAAACCAGTCTATGAACTTCACACTGAAGATTATATGTTGGTTATTAATAGACTGTACTCTATTAAGAATGAGATGTTTATTGATAAACCAGTGATTTCAAAAGTATCAATTATTGAGATATGGAATAATAAAAAAGCAGAGAAAAAGCATGACACAAATAGCAGTAGTTATTGGTAATTATTGCTTTGTCTTAAGCTTTTTTAATAGCCAGCCATAAACGATCATTATTGCCCAAGAAAACGATATATGGTAGATGCCCAATATGTAAAACCAAAAGTGACCTTGAGGTGATCTCTGGCAATCCTGGAAAAGAGAAATTTAAATGTAATAGATGTTATCATAAGTTCGGGATGAGTGAGCTTTGATAAAAGTTAGTGGCTGTGGTTGTGCTATCGATAGTCTATTGAGATCAACATTAATCTAACGAAGGTGACAATTATAATGCTGTAGTGCTTATCAATATTATTCGCTATTAATACTAATAACAATTAATTTAATGATTATTGGATACATGTCACACTCTATCTACCTTTTTACAATAGCAGGCTAATATGTATCTTGTAGAATAAATATATAATAGAAGAATCTAAAATTTGGTAATTACGAAAGAAAATTATGTAGATGTTCTATTGTTCTCTTATAAAGATTTTTCTCACTCCTAAGTAATATGTATTGTAAAGTGAACTATCCTAATGCTCTTTTGATAGCACTAACAAAGTATTCCCTTTGAACTGGCTTTCTTATAATATCTTTGGGCTTTACGTCAGGTAATACACTCAAGATCTCATCAATTGCGTCAAGTGCAGATACAAACAATACCTTAATGGCTATATTCATCTCTTTTAATTTACAATAAAGTTGGAGCCCATTTAGACCAGGCATTCTTATATCCAAAATTATCAAATCGTAATTCTGTACATTTGTCTCTGCAAAATGCTTCAGTGCTGTCTCTGAATCTGTAAAAGTTTCTACCTTGTAGTCTTCATCATCAAGAAATGACCTGTAAGTAACTAGCACGTCTTCCTCGTCATCTACAAGCATGATATTTGCTGAATACTTATTTTGTTGGTTTTCAGGTTCAATGGATAATAATGATTCTTTGTTCATCTGTGAAGAACACATTTGTGGATATTTCATATTTGAAATCAATTTTTTTGTATTTGATTGATTCTTGTTGATTCTATTACCATTTATAACAGAATATAACGTATAGTGTTGTTTAAAGCCGACCAAATATTCGCCAATTTCTTCGAATTGGTAATCCTCAGTAGAGAAAGAAAATGACTTTATCATGCGGTACAGGTTGCAGCCAATTACCATACTGTTTGGCTTTGCCTTGCAGTTTATCTTTGCACAAACATTCATGGTAGGACCAAACAAATCACCATTTTGTGAAGTTGTAGACCTCGCAAGCTCAACTCTACCATAGTCAGCACTTATCCTGTAACTAACGGATGGCAGTTTCTCTTTATGTAATTCTTCGTTGATGATTATATTTGCTGTTATCATTGTAAGACAACATTCTATTGCATCTTTGAAAGCAGATTTGTTGCTAGAATCATTGGTTTCTGGGAAATAAAATATTAACCCATCACTTATAACCTTGATTATTTTAGCATTAAAGTTTTTGGCTATTGTAGACAGTGTATTGAGAAATATTGAATAATACCTGCTAATTTTATTAGGATCAGTAATTTCACTAGTAGTTTTTATGGAGTTTACCATATTTACAAAAGATACACAATAGTTTTGTGAATAGCCCGAAAATGTTATCTCTTCAACTGATTTTTCATAAGAATAATTGTGAGCCAGAGAAAATCATTCTCGTCTATATATAATTGTAATAATATATATATTTTTTCTAACGAACTAATATCGGCATTACTTTGCAACAAATCCAGCAAATCATACAAACAATTTGATTGTTGTATCAACAAATTTGGGCAGAGCCTAGCGGCCTTTAAATTTGACTCGGAGTAGTGAATAGCTAAAATGATTTGATATCTAATCAGAGCGATTTGCTATAACTTATATACAGAAAGAATTAAAAATTTAGGCAAGAGAAAACATACTAATAAAACTATAAAGCTAATGGTATAAAGACATGGCATAACAATGTGATTTTTAAATAACTACGCGTATCTGTAAATATATTGCAAATACAGTTTGGCCTTCGTCTTAAATGGATTCTTGGAAGAAGTTACTATGCTTATAACGTGTTAAATGATATGAAATGCTCTTTTGGAAGATGAATGTTATAGTCGGTTAGAAAGGAGTATAGTGTAGAAAAGTATATTTTTAGCAAATAGCGAAATTAAACATTAGTGTAACAATTATATCTAAAAACTCATTGGGATACATATGTAGATGATCAAAGACAAACATGCAGTAACACCAATTTTTCCAGGTGAACAAGTGGCACTCATTGAAGAGTTTGAAGGTGGGAAGAATACCTACATAACAGATGGAACTATCCGATCAAAAGCCGTAGGTACACGAGTATATGATTTTAAAAGAAGGATAGTAAAGATTAACCCGAAAAATTCGCCGATGCTGCCTAAAATTGGTGATGTTCTAGTTGGCTACCTAGAGATGCTATTTGGTAGTATGATGTCTGTAAGAGTATTATATATAAACGAGAAGAAATCATATGCCGGATTTTCTGCAATCGCATCCGCTAGAACGGGAAGTGGCGGTAGCAATAATAGCGGAGGTGGAGGATGGCGTGAAAGGGGAGATAGACGCAGCAGAACCATTTTTAGAGTCGGAGATATTATACGAGGACGAGTAATAAGTCTATTAAATTCAACAATACATATAACAATCGATGAAAAAGAATTCGGAGTTCTATATACCCTATGTTTTAATTGTGGCGGTGATACTGTTCGCGTACATAATAGTGTAAAATGCATTGAGTGCGGAGTATATGAAGAGCGAAAATTAACGCACGACTATGGTAAAGAAACCTTCCGATTGATTCATAACATGCAATAATGATGAAATTCCACTTCAATATCATTATTGACAATGTTTTTAAATGAATAATATAATTGGTAATAATAGTTAAATGTATTTGAATAGATTATTATAAACTCATATTTAATGATGGTCCCTTATTGTGCCTTTTTTTGAAACATAGTAAATAAAAACACCTTATGTTTTGCTTATTCTTTCATTATTCCTAATTTATTATATTATAATTAGACGTTCATATAATAACTCATTCTTCTTTTCTTAGTATTATTTAATTACAAAGTGATACTGCCTAGTTCTTTTATTAATAAAAGCACCATTATAGTTATGCCTAGATATTGGCTGGATCTATATACCCATATTGTCCATTGGACCTACTGGCTAAACAGCCGTGATACAAAGTATATTTAATATTTCTGCTAAAAAATATAATTTTAGCAAATCGATGAACTACTAATAATGTAAATATTATACTTTTATGTATAAAAAGGCGATAAATCTAAAGTAGATGAACGACTACTGAATTTTATACCTTTTATCATCTTGTTCATTATTTACCTACATTAGGCTTAAAGTCTACAATTTCAACACGTATATCTATCTCTGTTGCCATTTTTAGCCTTATCTGTTTCATTATCTTTATTCATACATTTATTATAAAATGGGTATCTGCCACACTTCTTATTTCTTGCAAACCTTAGTAGTCTGATAATATAAAGCAGTTATGATACTGAATGACTTTAAGAGCACGAAATAGGTCTATAATTGACTTTATGAGATGGATAATAAAATGTGCTTTAGATCGCAACGTAGCGAATGTATATGATAATAGAATGGTGAAAATATGTTATCGCGAATATAATGAATAATAAAAAATTATTACAAGAAGACCCATTCTTTAAATAACTAAACGCTTATAATCCTACAAAGCGGCTAGACAATAAGGGAATATTGGACATTAAAGAAGGTCTGACGTTTGATGATGTATTACTTGTTCCTAAACGGTCGCCAGTAATTTCCAGAACTCAGACGGATTTGAAAACAAAACTATCCAGAAATATCACTATAAATATTCCGCTTGTAAGTGCAAATATGGATACAATTACAGAATCTGGAATGGCGATAGCTTTGGCTAGAGAAGGAGGTATCGGGATTATTCATAGATTTATGGCTATTGGTGACCAAGTTGACGAAGTTTTAAGAGTAAAACGTTCTGAATCAGTTATGATCGAGCAGCCATATACTATCAAAGCTGATATGAAAGTATATGAAGCAAAGAAAATGATGCGGGAATACGGCGTATCGGGTTTGCTTGTAGAAGACAAGGATAGGACACTTGACGGCATTATTACCAATAGAGACATTACATTTGAAAAGAACATGGAACACAAAGTTTCTGAATTGATGACTACCAATGTTATCACTGCAAAATATGGAACTACAATGGAACAAGCAAAAGAAATTCTTCACAAACACAGAATTGAAAAATTACCTGTAGTTGATGATAAAAACCGAATTGTAGGTCTTATTACAAGTAAGGACATTATGAAAATGGATCAGTATCCATCTGCATCTAAAGACAAAAAAGGCAGACTGCTTGTTGGAGCCGCAGTTGGTGTAAAAGGTGACTTTTTGGAAAGGACAGAAGCACTCTTAGATGCAGGAGCCGACACAATAATAGTTGATATTGCTCATGGTCATAGCGATAATGCTATCAACACAGTAAATATGATCAAAAAAGCATTTCCTCATTGCGAACTTATCGCTGGAAATGTTGCTACCGGTGAAGGTGCTAGGGATTTAATTACAGCTGGAGTCGATGCCGTGAAAGTGGGTGTAGGTTCTGGCTCTATCTGTATAACAAGAGTAGTTACAGGGTCAGGTGTTCCGCAATTAACAGCAGTCATGGAAAGCGTTAAAGTGGCAAGAGATTATGATATTCCAGTAATTTCTGATGGTGGTATCAGAACGTCAGGAGACACAACAAAAGCGCTAGCAGTCGGGGCATCTTCTGTAATGGTTGGCAGCATGTTCGGAGGAACTGATGAGAGTCCTGGAAAAACGCTTGTCAAGAATGGAAAAAAATTCAAAATGTATAGGGGCATGGCATCATTCTATGCCTCCCTGGGTAGGAAGTATAGGGAAGAAGGTCTACAGGTTGTAGACTCTAGTGATTTGAACGACTATGTCCCGGAAGGAGTCGAAGCAATGGTACCCTATAAAGGCAGTGTAGTTGATATTATAAGGCAACTGGTAGGTGGCTTACGGTCAGGCTTAAGCTACTGCGGTGCAAAAACAATTTCGGAAATGCAGAAAAATGCAGAATTTATCAAAATTACGCCTGCTGGTTATATTGAAAGCCAGCCTCACGATGTGAACTTAATGTAGAATACAATATTAATTATAGATCAACCTGAGACATTTTTTATACATAATACTCAATATTAGCTCGTGATATAATAAAATGAACTATGGCTAATACTCTTATCACTCATAAATCACTTGGAATTTCTATTAGATTATATACTTATTATTTTTCGTCACACGTGCCGATCTGATGAGTTAATTTTGTAGTTTTTGAAGGTAATATTCTTATTGTTAACACACATACTTTTTTGCTATTTATAATTATTTCTTCCAAATCATAAATTACCTGTTACCTATAAAGTCTCATCTTGACTTTCCGTGATAGTATATCATTAATTTCCTCTGTATTGGTATCGTATAGAACTTGTTCAATTAATTCATCTTACTAATAAATTCAAATTCTTGTAGCTGAGATCTATCTTTCGTATATCTTTGTCATCATGATTAATTAAATTGATGATGCAGTATTTATATAAGATACCATGATTGGTGTAAGTATTGTGAAATTTCCTTACATACTTCAGATTTTATTCTAACCAGACTGTATTTAATCATATTTATATAATATATACACATCTGTTAGTTGATCTCTTCTTCCACGTTAATACTAATTGAATATTTATAATATCATATGATGAAATGATGTAGAATGTCACGTAAATCATCAAGATCCATAAGATTCTATATTCTTTTGGCTGCAGGGGTTGTATTCATAGTTATAGGAGTTATCCTTTTATATTCATATTCAAAACCTGCAGAAGTGCCATTACATGGATCTCTAAAAGCCGGAATGACAGATATTTTAACTCCGAATATGAACATTGGTGGCACGGCAGATATTATAATTACAGGTTCAATTTTCAACATCACTATTACAGATCCAGGGAAACATATAATAAAATCCCAAGTAAGAAGAACTTCCGATTTTAATTATAATTTTACAGCAAAAAAAGAAGGAGAATATAAAATCGAGATCGATAATATAGGGAGTTCAGATTTATATGTAGAAGGTTATGCTCAGAACAAGCTCAATGGAATAGCATTCAGTGGACCTATGATGTTAATAATAACAGGATTAATTATAACAGGATTGGCCATTAGATTTGAAAAGCGTTAGTTAATATAATTCTGCTTTTTTATAAGAGCCTAGAATTTTGAAATATATGCTTTTGTCTTTTATAGATTGCAGCGCTTTCTTAATAGTTTCATCTTCGTAATGGCCTTCAAAATCAACATAAAAATTATATTCCCAGAGGGTTTCCTTAGTAGGACGTGATTCTATTCTAGTAAGGTTTATTTGTCGACTGGCAAATTCCTTCAGAATACTAAAGAGCGCACCTGGCAAATGTTTGACGGAAAATATAATAGAGGTCCTATCATGACCCGTTGGTTTTGTTTTTGTTTTTGAGAGTACCAAAAATCTTGTAAAATTAATTTTTCTATCTTCTATTCCTTCTTCCAAAACATCCATGTCGTATATTTCTGCCGCTCTTCTGCTAGCTATTGCAGCTGCATTCATAATTATTTTTTCTTTGATCATCTTTACGGCACCCGCGGTATCATATGTAGGAACAGACTCAATTTTTTTTAATTGAAGATAACTTCTGCATTGTGCAATGGCTTGAGGATGTGAATATACTACCACTATTCGATCTATGGTTATGCCTTTATTTACAATAAGACAATGTCTAACTCTCTGATAAATCTCGCCCGATACAGTTATTTTTGTCTGTAATAATAAATCATAAGTTTCATTTACACTTCCCTCTATAGAATTTTCAATAGGTACTACCGCATAATTTGCTTCGCCAGTTTCTATGCTATCAAATACATCTTGAAATGATTTCTTGGGCAAAACTTTTGCATTTGGAAAATATTGTAAGGCCGCCATTTCACTATAGGCTCCACGCTCTCCTTGAAAAGTGACAGCCTCTCTTATCATAACCGATCTACGTTGCTTATCTAATTAAATATATGTACATTAGATAAATCACTTTGGAAAATATACTCTACCGAGCAAAATCCATTAATGAAGTAAACTTAACATTGTAAGTGCCTGAACTGTTTCCTTTACGTTGTGTGTTCTAATTAAGTTTGCACCATTTAAAGTAGATATTACTTCGCACACCAGTGACGGAATTAAGCGGTCCTTCGCATCCAGTTTAAATAACTTACCTATATATGATTTTCTTGAAACAGAAACACAAACCGGCTTTGACAGTTTCTTTATATCATTTAGCTTTGAAATTACTTCAATGTCCCGACTATACCAAGGTACATCTTTCATATGTGTAAAGAATGGATTTTTACCATCACTCCGGAAAAATCCAATACATGGATCTATTATTATTTTGTCATTATCAATACCTGCTCTTCTTGCAATAGTGATACTCTCATTTAGAAGTTTGATTGTACCAGAAATTTTTCCTAAGTTAGCCGTTGATGGTAATTGGTTCCCATTATATGCACCTATGATGACTGGGATATTTGATTTTGATACAATATCTGCCATCTCTTTGTCATACTTTAGTCCAGTAATATCATTGATAACATTAGCACCAAAGGCGATAGCCTCTTTAGCCACCATTGATCTTGGAGTATCAACTGAAATTGGTAAGTTACAACTTTTCCTTACTATATTTATTGCTTGCTTCATTCTTTTGATCTCTTCTTCAATTGGAATGGTAGTTTGAAGGTAGGGCGCTGTTGACATTGAACCAATATCTATTATATCGGCTCCACTATTCTGCATCTCACTAGCTGTTCCAGCAATTTCTTCGGTGCTAGTTTTAATAGATTCCTTGTAAAAAGATTCTGGACTCGTATTAATTATTCCCATTATCCTTATTGGATAATTATCCCCGATCAAGACTTTACCAATAGATGTCATTTTTTATTATATAGTCTATTTTCAATATTAAATTAGCATTTGTCTAATGCTAATAAATATAATATTTGTTAATACTGTTATGTATCAACATCTAGTTTACGGATTGATATAGGTACTAAATATTGATAGTCCTATAAACTGTTTTATAGTTTAAAATTTAAGTGGGTTATCCTTCATTTGCTGCTAATACGGATAGTTAGGTGTATTAGGATGGTAAGGACATTAGATAAAACACATACTGTACTCTCCTATATTGAGGGAAGTTTAAAAAATGTAGTGATAGTCGAGGGCGAGAGTAAACATCAGGGATTTATTTTCTCTTTGCTAAATCCGCCCGTACCTTTAGGCGGAAATATTGTATCACTTGATGTCTATATAAATGGAATTCCTGTCCCAAAAAAATCAATTTTTATTGCAACATCAGAGGATGTAGTAAATGCGTCTGTACTTTCTGAAGTTAGACCTATTCCATTTAAGCCTTTCCAAAGCGCAAGATTCTTGATAATAAAGGAAGATGGATTGGAAGAAAAAAAGAAACACAAAATTGTAATTTTGAGTAAACTTGAAGGCTTCGAACAAATAATTATTCCCTTTGCATTCAGTGATTATGCAGTAGAGCAGAGAGAAAGATTCCTTCTCTCTTCTAATATGGTTGATGATCAAGAATCTGCTACAACGAGCGAAGATACTATCTTTAAGAACTTTACTAACCCATTGATATTATCTGGGAAAAAGGCATATATAGTTTGTTCATCTAATGGATCAATTTCTGCTAATTGGACATGGATGGGTGCGAGATATGATAATGGAGGATTATATGTTCCTCCCGCACGAGCTTTTGGTCGTATCATAGTTGAAATTTCTATGGATGATGGTGTACGTAAGCGGCTTCCAAATTTTGTTGTATCTTCCAGACATGAGAAAGGGTTTCTCTCTACTAGGCATGAAGTAGCAGGATTGCAAGTAAAAAGAACACTGTTCGTACCTACAGATTACAGAGGATTTGTTATGCGGTTAGAACTTGATCTATTAGATAGACATACTGATTTTTCAAAAATGGGTTCAAAGAAAAACATAAAAAAAACCAAACGAAAGATTCGAATTCATTTTCTTATTGATGGCAATATAACGAGTTACGGTCTTGCTGCTATTTCTCAAAGTAATTATTCAAAGCTGATTACAACTGATAATTGCCTGCAAATTCAAACAAGTGCCAAAAAAGGTGTTGCTCATTATTATGGAACAATTGGAGTTGCACCGAAAGATTTGAGACCTTCTAAAATTCTAATGGATTCTTTTGATAATGACCTGGAGCTATCTTATGACATTGAAATTGAAGCAGGAAAGAGTGGTGAGATTTCTCTTGTCGGTACTGGCAGTTTTAAAAGTTCTAAAGATTGCATAAAAGAATACCGGTTTATTCGGGATAATTACAGACAGCTTTTAGAACACACCCAGGAACACTTCATAGCAGCCTCCTCTTCTACTTTATATGCTGAATCAACTGCAAAACAAAATCCAACTATTGCGAAACTAATCAAAGCTTTGGAAAAAGCAAAGGTAAGCATGGAATACTTAAAGGCAGAATATGATGAACTAGGAACTGGAATATGTGCGGGACTACCGAGATTCCCTAATTATTGGGCTAGAGATACTGGTTGGTCGCTAAGAGGTTATTTGTCTATGGAGGATTACTACTTTGCATATTCAATAATTGAAAATTTTCTGCGCTACCAAGCTAAAAAAACCTCATCAATAGCAAAGAAAGGTGAGTTACCTATGATAATAAGTGGGCAGGCTTTTCTACATAATACCACTTATGGGTCAGCTGATTCTACTTTTCTTTTCCCATGGGCGATACATGAATATGTGTTATCTACAGGTGATATTAACTATTTGGAAAAGCGATGGAAATCCATTACCGACCTTGTAAATTGGGGATTTTTGAAAGATTCTGATGGTGATGGATTGATTGAGCATGGATTTACAGGAATTGCTGAAAAATTACCTATACAAGATTCTACATGGATGGATCATATTGATAGAAGGAAAAGTGCAAATGATATTCAAGCTCTGTTTTACGAAAGTTTGAAAATAGGAAGTAATCTAGCCAAGATTGTAGGAGACAATTATAATAGGGAAAAATGGCAAAAGTCAGCCGAAGAACTACGGAATAAAATCGATATAGAATATTGGAATGCCAATACCAAATTTTATCATGATACCATAAGAAGGGATGGATCAAAGGATCCCAGTATACGACCCAATGCATTAGTACTTTTGATGACGGATGCCGTTCGAGATAGAGCCAAAGCTGAATATGTTCTCACAAGGATTGAAAAAGATGATATTACCACTGCTTGGGGTGTCAGAACGTTGAGCGCATCAGATCCCAAGTATCATCCGAGCCTTTATCATGATGGTGCTGTTTGGCCTCTAGTTACAGGATGGGCTGCTATAAGTGAAATTAAATTCGGAAGAAGAGAGCAGGCTTTATATTATATAGAATCAATGGCAGAACGGATCTTGGCTGAAAACGGTATGTTTGCGGAAACATATAGAGGTGATAGACCTGAACCATTTAATTCTTGTATACTTCAGGCTTGGTCGGTTGGGATGTATATTTATGCCCTGCGTGAGATGATGTTGGGGATGAAAATGAATATGATTGAGAATAAGATCCATTTTGAACCGCAGATTCCCGAGTCCTTAAGAAATAATTCTGTTCCAATTAAGTTTGAACATATCTTTCAAACTGCCAAAGGTTCTAGTAGGTTCCAAATCGTGGTTGATACAAATAGTGAAAAAATAAGCGTTCAATTCAAGAATGGTAGTGCTAATAAAGTGCCGGCAATTCTTAGCAATACCTATTCTATTGATATTACGAATTGATCTGTACTTATAATGTATAAAAATATAGTATACGAACCTGGCTACTAACCCCTTACTAACAATGTATTTTAATAATAAATATTGTTTTGTATTTAGCATAATTGTCATACTGAGGAATTGATGATTTAATCTTTTTCACTTTGATCCAAAAATGTATCCGCACAAATAATGTTTTATAAAAAGTAACTTATATGAAGAACCATAAACTTAACAATTATGGCGGTAGATAAAACATGCAATTAAGCTTCGCTAATTTCGTATAATTTAAATTTAATTATATTTTCTCATTATTGGAGATACATATCAATGCAAATAGATAAAAAAGTACTATTTACAAGGGAAATAGATTGCATTTATTATGTCGTACATGAAACAATGACAATATCGACAATCTGGAAATCATCTACTATTAAGTTGGTTAACTATATATGATGATAATAGATGAAAAAAGAATCTTCAGAATAATAGATGAACGAAAGCCTCATTCTGTAGCACTTAATGGGCCAGAAGCTCTTATACCGAAAATTCAAAATAGTGCAAGTAATATTACCGAAAAATTTGGTATTCCTGCCTATGTTATTGGAGATACATGTTGGGGTTCATGCGATCTTAATACTCATGCAGCAAATATGTTAGGAGCTGAAATTTTATTCAATATCGGTCATACTATATCTATGGAAATATTTGATGAAAAAGTCGTAATGGTTAATGCATTTGATGATATCATTTTCGATAGGGTAGCAAGAAAATGCGCATTAGAACTTAAAAGTAAAAATTACAATTCGATATCTTTAGTAACTGATAGTCAACACCTAAATCAAATCATACGTGTCAGAGAGGTCTTTGAAGAATTTGGTTATCAAGTAATTATAGGTAGAGGAAAAGGACAGCTAAATGATGCACAGGTTTTTGGCTGCGAATTCTATCCAGCTTATAACGTTCAAAACCAAGTCGACGCTTATATTTTCCTCGGTCAAAGCACATTTCATTCAATAAGTGTTGCAATATCTACAGGAAAACCTACCTATATGCTAGATCCATACTTCGAAGACTATTCTGATGTTACTGGAATTGCTAAACAACTACAAAAGAAAGCCATTTTATCAATCTATAAAGCATTGGATGCAGAAACAATAGGAATTATAATAGGATTAAAAGAAGGACAGTTTGCACATATAAAGGCACTTGAATTGAAGAAATCTTTTGAACAGTTACGAAAGAAGGTGCAGTTAATTGCATTGACAGATATTACCGAAGATCGTATACAAATTTTCAAAGGAATCGATGCATTTGTACAAGTTGCCTGTCCAAGAATATCTATTGACAATCATTTCAAGAAACCCATGTTATCAGTTCCCCAGGCTCTGGCTTTAATTAAATTGCTTAAAAAAGAGCCTATTGATGATTTTCTAAAAATTCGACACTGGCTGTAGTTTATTGATTATTTAATAATATAGTAACATGGCATACAATGTATGCTAATTCGGAAGTATGTAAGTTAAACATATCCATAGATGCTAAAGTCGCGTGTATTGTATCTGTTTTTTGTATTGGGTACACACAAACCATGCGTTTATTGGTGGAAGTCAAATAAAATTGTTAACAATCTTGGCCAATTTCTGTGGAGTTGTAGATAGTACTGCAGCGTTCCTATATCGTTATTGATTTATATAAACGAATATCTAAATCGTATTTATGATTGGATATCTATGTATTTTTTAACATCAATCATGAGCGTTCTTGAAATGACTAATGAAGAACTTTTTCAAAATTAATATAAAAATACATATTTTAAATTTACCTAATGTATTATCATCAGCAGTTTTGGCATTACTTCAAATTAGATCGATGTAGAGTACATCCGGCGTAATTCTGCAGTAAGGTCATCTATCTTTCTTTTACTTGTTGAATTGCTAAGAGTTCAAAACAGATTGTCTAATGCGAAGTAATATCTTCACATTTAGTGTTTCTTAGTTTGTAGATTTGATAAATATAGAATACAAAAATAATAAATCTTATTTCTACTAATATCATAATTTTGTTTCAGGAATAAAGAAAGGATGATGATATATTTTTATTGTGGAGTTGTATCATTACCCCCGGTTGTTACATTTACTATGTATTCTGCTGCTATGCTTGTTGCATTAGTATTACGAAGTGCGTCTACAAGAAAAGGTGTTATCTCAAGGCCAGTTTGATTGTCTGACATTGCAGATGTATTAGTCAAACCAGAGGTTGTTACATTTACGATATAATCCGCTGCAGTACCTGTTGCATTGGCATTACGGGTAATATTAATCACAAATGGCATTAAAGTCCTATCAGTTTGATTAATTGCTGTAGTGGTTGCATTTATTGTAGCAGTATCTTGCCCTACTGCTTGCTGTATAAATTCGCTGCTGATATCTAATAAAAATGGTGCAAGTAAGGCTAAAAAAGCAATTCCACACAAAATTGCGTTATTCGCAGATTGTTGTTTATTCATTGATACAACAGACTTTACTTTCAATTTATCTCTTTCGTCTACTTGTATGGTTAGACCAATATATCACTAAAAATGTGAGTATATAGATTTTAACTACAGTTATATTTAGATATTATTGTTATTACCATTAATTTGCAATTTTTGAACTCATATGGAGTAAGTGTATTTGTAGTTCTTATATTGCAGATTTTTTCCCTGTCATTTTATAAGCTGACAGAAAAGTCATTAATGTCATAGCAAATAGCAGAACCCCAGTTGATAAATGTATTGCCACAATCAAAGGTTGTAATTTTGTATTGACCACTAGCATACCCAATAAAATTTGCAATGAAATGATAACACTCGATGCAATGGCATACTTTCGTGTGTTTCTAGCATTTTTAATAGCATATACAGAAGTAGTATAAATGAAAATCCCTGTAATGACGACTAAAACTCTATGATAGTGTTCAAAGAGATATTTTGGAGGTGGGAGATTAAATCCATTAGGACAAAGTGGCCATTCGGTACAAAATAAACCAAAGTTAGAAGCACTAATGTATACACCTATTAGCATAACACTATACAGGAGAACCAGCGAAGCAAAAGATAGCCATAACGTTATCCGAGGAGTAATTTGTTGGTGGTCCATCAAGAGATAAATTTTTCAGTAATCAATTATTAATCTTGACAATAACAAAATTTCTCTGATAGGTAGTGAAAAGTATTAAGATTATGAAAAATTGTTACTAAATGTGATAGTAGATCTAGCTATGAAATTAAGAGGGGAATAGATGATATGCCTCAGTATAAATATTATTCTATAAAGAATAGTAGTTTTTGGCTCTTTTATTGTTAAGATATTTTAAACATCTTTATTCCATATCTCGAATATTTTTATATTCTGTTTCTTTCTGAGTTTTAGTCTCGACGCCGGTAGTTTTTTCTTCTATTACTCTCACATTTTGATCCAAGTCTGGAAGAAATGTTATCTTTTGTCCATAGGATGTTGTTTTAAACGCTTCAAAGTCTTTTGAATATTGATCTGCTGGTGGTTCACTTCCATAGAAATATTTACCAAGGAGTTCTTCTTCGTTCACTAAAAGCCATAATGTCTTACCATCAAAAGCATCCGCAATATATTTTGGAATCCAAAATTTGTCCTTACTTATTGTACCCTTTTCCAAGCGTAAGAAATTCAAAGATATTTCTTTAATTTCGCCGACATCCTTTCCGTCATTGCTTCTGACCTTCTTCCCCTTGAGCATATTCCATAAAATTGTGGGTCCTTCATGTGATGCCATTGTAAGTCTATGTGTAGGTATATATCCTATAACCATTACAGAAAATTGTTCTATGCAAAGTTAGACTCGCACATATAAGTTACAATCAGACCCATAAATGGAAAATATAGTATGGCAAGAATCACCTATAAGAATGATTATCAAGAATTTTTAGATAATTATTATACATGATTCGATCTCTAAAAATATCTTGTTGCTTTTTGAAAGTATATCCTACTCGTTTCAAAATGTATAAACAAGCTCTAATATAGTTAAAAGATTTTATTTAGCATGCTGACAGTATTTTATGAATATTTCAGATTCTAATTATGATGATTGATAGAACAAAAGATAATCTTTCTGTGACATATATTAGCTTTAGAAGGTAATATACTCAAATAATTTTGATAAGAAACATGCAACTGTTGAAAAGTTACTAAATACATAGTTACTGAGATTAAAGAAGCATTAAGTTCTGGCTAAAGCAGCAGAGAAAAAGGTTGTACCAATACAAGATATAACAAAGGAACGTAGACAAAATGATGTAGAAAAAGTTGTCAAAGGAGCAGTTAATGAGGCTAAAGAAATGATACAGGAAGGAACAAGATCTGCAGAGCAAAAGATCAAAGAAGCACAAGATCTCATAGATGCAAAACAGATAAAGGCTGAAGAACAATTGGGTGCAGAAAATATATCCGAAACGGGCGGACGTGCAACACAATTTACAAATTCATTTGAAGATGTTCTATCTGAGATTAGAACGAGGACATATGCAGAACAAGAACAAATCTATATAGGATTTCTTAAGTTAATAGACCAACAGCGTGAACTAATAGTAGCTAGAAAAGATCT
>DASQYF010000020.1:0-11641 GCA_035639375.1 Nitrososphaeraceae archaeon | reverse complement strand
CATACCGCCCATACCGCCCATACCGCCCATACCGCCCATACCGCCCATACCGCCAGGTGGTGCGGCAGGTGCTTTGGATTTACTGGAGGAGATTACATCATCTATTCTCAATATCATACAGGCTGCTTCAGTAGCAGATTTAAGAATTTGTTCCTTGACTGCAATTGGTTCTAGTACATTTTGTTTAAACATATCGGCAACTACAGTGTTTCTTACATTAATACCAGTCCATTTGGATCCTTTATTTTGTTTTGCTCTTAATTCAGTCATGGTATCGATTGGGTCCATGCCAGCATTTTCTGAAAGGGCCAGAGGAATGGAATCGATTGCGTCAGCAAATTTGTTAACTGCTAGTTGTGCCCGTCCTTCTAAGCTGCTAGACCACTGTCTTAATTCATTTGCTATGTATGCTTCTGGAGCCCCACCGCCTGCTACTATTACAGGTTTTTCAAGCACATCTTTTGTTACCATTAAAGCGTCGTGTATAGAGCGATCAGCCTCGTCGACGACTCTCTGCGATCCACCTCTTACGAGGATTGTGACTGCTTTAGGATTCTTGCATCCTTCTATAAATACCCATTTATCTGTTTCAACCTTCCGCTCTTCGACAACATCAGCAGAGCCAAGATCCTTGCTTACGAGATCATCTATATTATTTACTATTCTGGCACCTGTAGCCTTTGATAGTTTGAACATGTCACTTTCTTTTATACGCCGTACTGCGAGAATACCTGCCTTTGAGAGATAGTGTTGTGCAATATCGTCAATACCCTTCTGACATAGTACAACGTTGGCATCTGCGGCCATTATCTTGTCAACCATAGATTTGAGCATTCTATTCTCTTCATCTAGGAACATTTGCATCTGCTGTGGATCATTAATGCGAATTTCAGCACTCATTTCAGTTTTCTCAATTTCAAGAGCAGAGTTAAGTAATGCTATCTTGGCGCCTTCGATTCTCTTTGGCATACCTGCATGGACTACTTCCTTGTCGAGAACAATACCTTTAATCAATGCGGTATCACGCATAGATCCGCCTGCTTTCTTTTCCACCTTTATATTATCAAGATCTACCTTTAGCCCATTGTTGCCTTCAATATTTTCAGCTACCTGTTTTGTTGCATCAACAACCGTTTGAGCTAAAATTGGGCTGTCATCAGAAACTAATTTTGAATCCATACTGGTTCTTGCAATTTTAATTAAAAGTTCTTTATCGTTAACGTCTAATTTGATCCCGATCTTTTGTAATAACTTCAACGCTTGTTCAGACGCCGCTGTATAACCGTCTACAATTACTGAGGGATGTACATCTTTGTTTAGCAACTCTTCTGCCTTTTCCAGTAAAGCACCTGCAAGCACAACAGAAGAAGTTGTTCCGTCGCCGACTTCATTATCGACAGATTTGGAAACTTCCACCATCATCTTGGCTGCTGGATGCTGGACATCAATTTCTTTTAATATTGTTGCGCCATCATTTGTAATTGTAACATCACCCAGTGTGTCAACAAGCATCTTATCCATGCCACGTGGACCTAAGCTAGTTTTTACTATCTCTGAGATAAGCTTTGCAGCAGTAATATTGTTTCTTTGAGCTTCCTTTCCCTTGTTTTCTTTAGTTCCTTCCTTTAAAATTAATACTGGCATTCCGCCAGCAGTAGTTTGAATTGAGGCCATTCTTTATCACCTAGTAGAATATACTGTTTCTTCTTATGCCTCTTTTATAGTTTTACACATTATACTGTTTCTAGTTGCTTTATCTTTTCGTTGAATTTATTCTTGAATATAGGTACATTAATTATAAATCTCTCATGCTGTCCCTCGCCAATCTTTTCAATTTTGTCATATGCTTCGACCTCAAACATAACTCTTCTGCCATCAACTGAAATTACCTTAGCTTTGATTAAGATTTCAGCTTCTGTGGGAGTAGCAGCTAAATGTTTGATATTAACGACGGTTCCCACAGAATCCCATTCTACGTCGCGAATAGACTTTTCTTTTAAAAGTAGTCTACAAGTTTCTTCCATCTCAGATATCATTGCAGGTGTCGAGAATACATTTTCACCTTCCCAGAGAAAACTGGTTGTTTGATTCGAACTAACCTTGACCTTTCTTTCCTTAGTAGAACCAACATTGACTATAAAACTCATTACAAATCAGATAATATAAACAAAAGGTTGTTTTTAGATTTTTAGGGATATCATAGATATTTAAGCTAATATTATTAGTAGATTTTATTTATCTATTTGGTATATTTTCTTGTTTACCTGACATAATAGGACTTATTCTTCTGTATAAGAACTCTTTTCTATAGATATGACTTATTAGAAAATGATCTCCTAAGAGAAGACAAAGACCGTTAGAAGTTATAGCTGAAAAGCGTAGTGCACGAATTATTTTACCCGCTTCAACAGAACCTATTTCTTATATGATCTTAAATATTATTATAGTTCGAAAATATTAATCACAAAGTTAGATTTCTTTTATACTTATTATACAATAATATCTATATATTAGAAATATAACATAAGTAAATAGTTTTATTTAAAATAAAAAATATATGTTTTAGAATATTAACTAGCAAAAAGAAAAGAATGGGTGTCTAATTTCATCTACTTCGTCGTGCAGCTGAAGCAATGACATAAGCCAGGCCTACGGCTAAACCGAATGCCAAGGGTATCCATACTCCAAAGCTATCGATAGTTGCAGGTACTATTTGCTGTATCAAACTACTAAATAGTTCCATATTCCGTATATGCAAACGTAAAGGGTGAATATAAATTTTAATTAAGGTAACAGAACTCTAAACAGAATCTGAGAAATAGGAGAATAGGTTATATGAATTAAAGCATGTTTAATCTGTCTTTTCATGACTATTATGTACTTATTATTTTGATTTCCTTATAAGCATAAATTTGCTATGCTTAATCATGGGCGATCAATACTTTATAAATAGCGATGTCCTTAAATTAGCGTAATATTATATCGTCTGAATATGAAGATGCAGAAGGAATTGCGTAAGTTTTGTCCAAAATGTAAAACTCATACAGTTCAATCTGTAAGTATCTATAAGAAGGGAAGGGACAGAAAGACTGCAGAAGGGACACGCAGACACGCAGAAGATAAAAAAGGTTATGGCGGTCAAAAGTTTCCTGAACTTAAGAGAACTGCCAAAACTACAAAAAAAATTACGTTACGGTATAGTTGCAGGAGTTGCAAGAGAGAAACCATGAAAGAAGGTATGAGAATGCATAAATTGGAGATACAACCCTAATGAGGTCACAGCAATGCGTAGAAATAATATTATGATTCCAAGACCGCGGAGTAATTTCCTGTCTGTTCAATGCGTACGGTGTGAAGAACAGAAAGTTCTCTTTAGTCATGCCACAATGGATCTTTTTTGCAATTCTTGTGGTGAACCAATTGCCAAGAAGACAGGAGCTAGAGCAAATATTCTTGGTAAAATTATAAATACCCTCGATTAGCTAGGGTAGCAGTCTTTCTGCAATCTGAAGTTCTCTGACCGTATTAACATTTACAGCAATTTCTTTTTTGTTCATTAGAATAAAATACTCCTTTATCTTCTGGCGCTCTTTCAACCTTGGAGAATTGAAGACTAAAATACCAGAATGACAATACTGATGTGCTCCAATATTAAAAACTATGCTCGGCGTGATTCCTAGATTTTCGACAAAGTGTTTTTCTAATATAATAGAAGCACACGAAAATCTAGGAATATTATGAATCACAATCTGATCTACTATATACGAACTCAATAACGGAAGATCAGCAGATACTGTTAAAACTCTGTCTGGTTTTATCTTGTTTAGTACAAAAGAAAGGTCTTTTGAGTAACTATCTCCTTCTGTCTTAATTACGTCTATTAGGCCATTAGAATAATACTGATGGTCATAAAGAAAAGTGGTGGTTTTTGAAGAAAAAGGGCTTGATACCGCAACTATTCTTCGAAATTTTCGAGAACGTACAAGTGCGTCAAGAACATATTCAATCATAGCTTTTCCCTTTAAATTTAATAGCGGCTTTTCAAGCCCCTCAAATTGTCGAAGACGGATTCCTTTTCCTCCACACATGACCAGAGCCATCATCTTATTATGGAGCATTCATCTCATCAATGAAGCTAGGACGATAAGACAAGAAAGTCGTGTGATCTCATTAGATGAACCAATGACATCTCCGCTGATGCCACCGAAGCTTCTGTTAGATATATGATGGATAATCATAGCTATTGCGAGAGAAATACCTAACGAAATAAGCCCAGTATATAAACCACTCATAGAACATACAATTGGGAACATGATTCCTGTGGCAGCCAATAATTTGCGCTTATCTTTCATAGCATAAGTAAAGGGAGAGCTCAATCCATCCCATGCAGATAATCCTATATATGCTTGCAGAACCATGATATATTTTGCAATTACTTCAGCTGTAACGATACTGGTAAATATTTTCCATCCGTACGGTAAGTTTGATATTGCAATAATCATACCTGCTATATATAGAATAAGTGCGGCAACTCCCGCCGAACCGACAGCAGGATCGTGCATTGCCTTATATTTATTCTCTTTTCCGCCTTTGGCCATTAGACCATCCGCAAAATCAGCTAGGGCATCGATATGGTGGACACCGGTAATTACTATTAGGACGCCGGTAACTATCAGGCCAGTAAATAAAGATTGAATATAATAGGAAATTCCATAGGATAGGATACCTACTAAAAGACCGATCATTGCTCCAACGAGCGGGAAAAGGTACATATTTCTTCCAATATAGTAAATATCATTACATGAAGACTTGGTTGTAGGTATTATAGTGAGAAATGAAATGATTGTCTGTATCGATCTAAAAACCAAATAATAAATTCCACCAGCCAATCAAATTTAACAAGATAATTATGGGAACACAGAAGATTATACAAAATAGAATCGTTGTCATTTTCATTATGGAAATTGCAGTTAGACATTTTTCAATAGTTGTATTTTCATATCCATCTCCTAATGAATAATGCCCGATTTTTTCAAGCTTTATTCGCAGAGCACCTGCCATGGTGGCCATGGGATATCCTGCATTAGAGCTAAGAGTTTTATTGTGATCACGTTGCAAGATTTGTATCGAGTTCTTCCAATCTGCTCCAATTATATTTGCAGATATCACCATTAACAATGCAGTGATCCTTGCAGGGAGATAGTTAGCAATAGTATCAAGCCTTGCAGACATATATCCAATATCCTTATAATAATTATCAAAGTAACCGACCATAGAATCCAGAGTGTTTATCACCTTATGTATGAATGCTCCTGCAGGGCCAAGAAAAGAATAATAAAACAAAGGTGAAACTATTCCATCAACTGTACTTTCACTAATGCACTCTATAGTTCCAGAAAGTACATGTTGTTCATCTAGATTTTTTGTATCTCGTCTTACTATCATTGATAAATTATACCTAGCGTCATGCATGTCACATCTTTCTAGGGCATCTGTGACTGCCTTAGCATAGTCCTCCATACTTCTTATTGCAATAGTAATCTTCAAAATTAGAGCTAAGACAATTATTATGGCAATAGATCTCAGTAAGTGGAGGCTTATAAAAGTCAGAAAGTAAATTGCAAGACCAAATATAATAATCAAAGAAATTGAAAAAATAATTCCGTTTTCTTTTTCTTTTTTTGCACAGTTATCATCATGCTTCTTCAACTTTGGAATAAAGAATTCAATGAGTTTTCCAAGCCATGCTACTGGATGATGTTTATTAGAAGGTTCTCCAAATAAAAGGTCTATAACAAAAGCTCCGGCAAGCGCAAAAAGTAGGTATTCTCCGATCATATTTTCTTCAGTCCTACCGTTTCTGCGATTATTTTTTGTATATCAGTACTATTTTTTACTGTCTTTGCAATAATGTCAATTTGCCGATCCCATGATTCCTTGGGTAATTTGGAATTGGTAAAAGTATGCTCATCAAGCGAATCTTCTTTTGGTAAATCAAAATGGACTTTTGGTATCACTCCAAACACTTTTTTCTTGGTTTTTTTTTCAACAAATTCTATTGCTTTATCTAAAAGAGATTGATCTCCGAGAAATTTGTTTATTAAAAATCCTTTAACCAAATCTCTATGACGCGGCTTTAGCAATTTCAAGGTTCCAATCATACTGGCAAAACATCCTCCTCTCTCAATATCTGAAGTAATGATTACTGGTGCATCAGTTTTCTCTGCAAGTAACATATTTGCAACATCGTACCTGGAAATATTGATTTCTGCAGGTGATCCAGCGCCTTCTACTATGATGATATCATTTTCTTTCCTTAGACTCTCTAAAGAATTTAAAACAAGAGGGAAACCTTTTTGCAAAACAAATGTTTTGTAGTATTCTTTTGCATGCATTTCAGAATAAAAACTTCCTTTGAGAATAATGCTACTTCGATAATTTCCAAGTGGTTTTAATAGGATGGGATTCATTCTGACATCTGGTTCCTTTCTTGAAGCAACCGCTTGGATTGCCTGTGCCAAGGCCATCCTATGCAATGTTCCCGAAACAGTATAGCTATATGAAGACATGTTTTGAGCTTTGAATGGAGCTACACGATATCCATTGTTGGAAAAAATCCTACAAAATGCAGTAACAATGGTGCTTTTACCTGAGCCAGAAGATGTACCTTGAATCATCAGTAGTTTTGCATTCATCTATCTAATGACTCCAGCGCCTCAACTAATAGTAGATTTTCCTTATGTGTTTTTACTGCCACACGAATATAGTCTGCTTTCTGCATACCAGTAAAAGTACTGCAATCTCTGACTAGGATTCCACTTTTTATCAAGATTGAATTCCTTATTCTTACAGAGTTTTCTTTTAAGTGGATCAAAAAATAATTTACATCGGATTGACAAGGAATAAAAGAGTGTGTTTTACTTTTTATATCGTCATACATAAATTTGCGCTCTTTTTTGATCATTGCTCTTGCCTTTATCAGATGGCTTACATCTTGCAAAGCAACAATGCCAGCTATTTGTGCCATTCCATTTACGTTCCATGGTATTTTATTGGAAGACAACTGTTTTGCAAGTTTCGGATTGCATATACTGTAACCAACTCTTAAGCCAGCTAGACCGAAGGATTTTGTCAGAGATCGCAAAATTATAAGATTATCAAACTCTTTGATTTTATCAATTATGGCACATTGAGCTTTGTCATCATCAACTAATTCAATAAAACATTCGTCAATTAGAATCTTAGTAGAGCTATCTATACATTCTATTATTGTTTTAATAGCTTTAGTGGAAAGTAATCCAGTAGGATTATTAGGATTGCATAGAAATATGGCGTCAGAATTTTTTACCTTTTCGATAATAACTTTGGTATCTAAAGTTAAATCCCTTAACGGAACGAATAAAATATTAGCACCCATTCGCTTTGATGCAAGTTCATACTCACAGAAAGTTGGAGCAGGAATAACTACTTTATTCCGTATGAATGTGCGAGCAAAGTTATGAATAATTTCTGTCGCTCCATTTCCTATAGTAATCCACTCCGGGTCTAAATCCTTATCGAGATAATTACATAGACTTTTTCGTAAATCCATACATTCTGGGTCAGGATACATTGAAGAAATGAGACCTGCATTTTTTTGCAATGAATATATAACTTTTTTAGAGATCCCCAGAGGATTAACATTCGAACTGAAGTCAATCTTGACTAAGTCAGGATTAACAGAATATATTCCGCCATGTAAGCAGGCATTTGCTATTGCTATTTTTTGATCATTTCCATAGCCTGGATTAGAGTTTATCATCACTCGATTTACTACATTCTCTATTAGAACATTTCACATATAATTGATATATATTGTAATTGTTGTTATTCTTTCTATGAAACGATTATTAATTACATGACCTCCATTTGCAAATATGTTAAAGGTTGCGCTTATTGGTTCTACAGGTGCTGTAGGTCAAGAATTTGTCATAGCTCTAAATAAACATCCATGGTTTGAATTAAGTTGCATTGCTTCATCTGAGAGATCCGCAGGAAAGAAATATGTGAACGCCCTCAGAGATCCGAATTCCGGAATACTGCGATGGCATAATAAGGAAAAAATCCCAGATTATATACATGACATGGTTGTAAGTAAAGTTGAAGAAATAGATCCAAAAAAATTTGATTTAGTATTTACTGCACTTGAGTCAGATGATGCGAAAATAATAGAACCTAAATTTGCGCAATCAGTGCCGGTAATCAGTACTGCTGCTGCTTTCAGATATGAAAATGATGTTCCAGTATTAATTCCAGGTATAAATGATGATCACATAGAATTGCTCAATATTCAAAGAAAGAATAGAGGATGGAACGGATTCATTTCTCCACTTCCAAATTGTACTACTACTGGTCTAGCAATTACTCTAAACCCAATCATGAATGCATTTGGAATATCCGATGTTTTCATGACATCTATGCAGGCATTGTCAGGTGCTGGAAGATCTCCCGGTGTTATTGCTCTCGATATCATGGATAATGTAATTCCGTACATTCCAAAAGAAGAGGAGAAAGTTCAAGTAGAAACAAAGAAAATTTTGGGAACTTTGAATTCTATGTCTATCGTTCCAGCGCCACTTAGGGTTAGTTGTACCTGCACTAGAGTTCCAGTATTGGACGGACATACAGAAAGTGTGTTTGTGAAAACAAAAAAGCCTGCAGAACCAGATAAAGTAAAGAATGAAATGCTAAAGTTCTCAAAATCTGTGACAGCAAAAAAATTACCATCTACTCCAAAAGAGTATATCATTGTCTATGATGACCCTACAAGACCTCAACCACGAATCGACAGAGAGATAAACGATGGAATGACAACATTTGTAGGTAGATTAAGAAAGGATACAGTATTTGATAATGGCGTTAAATATATTTTGCTATCCCACAATGAGAAAATGGGTTCGGCAAGGGGTGCTGTATTACTTGCAGAATTATTAAAGGATAAAGAGTTAATATAATTTTTTATTATTATAAAAAAAAGTGGTTAAATTTGAAATTAATAGGTTTATTAATCCCTAATTTGAAGATATAATAGGATATTTAAATGGGAAGAATTGATGATTTAGATCTAAAAATTTTAACAGAACTTTCCAAAGATGCAGGTATTTCTGTACCAAGGCTTTCAAAAAAAATTAATGTCAATGCTTCTGTTGTTTATAGTAGAATCAAGAGACTTTTAAAGAGAGGTTTAATAAAGAAGTTTACAATCGTTATCAATGATGAAGCTCTTGGTTTCACTGTCCGATCTCTAACTGGGATTAATATGGATTCTAAATTAAGAGATAATGTCCTTAATGAATTATTCAAAATTCCAGAAGTGCGTGAAATTGCAGAAGTGACAGGTAGATTCGATATTTTAGTTACAATGACTGCTCGTTCCCTTGATGAAATACATCAATTGATTTCCGAAAAGGTCGGTCATATTGAGGGAGTTCAAAAAACAGAAACCTTTATCGAAATGAGAAAGACCTCTCGAGAAATAATTTATCCGACCTCTATATCCAAGTAAACTATCTATGCTTTTGAAAATTATAAATAACTAGATATTCTCTTATAAAGGGTGATACTCTTAATTTGATACCACAGCTGACGGTAGGTAATACAGTCAGAAATTATTATGAACTTACAAAACCAAAGATCTGGTATCTACTAGTTTTCACAACATTTGGATCCGCGCTTACTGCATCTTTATTGTTTGATATTTCTATTCAGCCATTAACATGGATCTTGCTTATTGGTGGAGTGGCTGCTGGTTCCGCAGCCGCTGACACGCTGACAGGGTACAATGATCGAGATATTGACGCGATTATGGATAGGACTAGAGGCAGACCAATTCCATCAGGGAGAGTTTCACCAAAAAAGGCACTTATATTTGGTTTAATTTTAACAGCAATTTCGTTAGTATTTTCATGGTTTATCAACATATGGACTTTTGCTCTCATGGCTTTTGGATTATTTGATAATATTCTTGTATATAGCAAATGGCTAAAGAGGAGAAGTCAGATGAATATTATTTTAGGAGGTTTTTCAGGTGGCGCTCCTGCAATGATAGGCTATGTTGCCGTAACTACTCAAAATTTAGAAATTGGTCTGATTATGGCAGGTCTTGTTTTCTTGTGGATTCCAACTCATATATGGAGTCTTGCACTACATGTCAAGAAGGATTATAAAAAAGCAGGCATTCCAATGCTTCCAGTAGTTTATAGTGAGAAGAAATCAGTTCGTGTAATTGCATGGACAACATTGATGATGGTAATATTTAGCATACTCCCATTCTTCTTTAACCAATTCGGTCTAATCTATTTAATCACTGCAAGTATTTTTGGCGTAGCAATGATAGCTGTGTCAATATGGTTATTAATTAAGCCTAGCGAGAAAGCATCTTGGATCGTCTTCAAATTCTCAAGTCCTTATTTGACTGCACTCTTTCTTGCATTTATTGTAGATGCATTATTCCATTAATTGATGTTATCAGACAGTCTCCCAAACAACATATAAAATACATAAAAAGATGTGTTAAGCCACAAGTTATTCGATTATCTTTTGTATAACTGAAAACTATACATGTCACTATTAATTTAAGTACTTTTGACTAGAAATAAGAATTAGTTCGATGTCATGCCATTATTGTCAATCGAAGTTTAAGAGAAGTTAGTTACGTCAAAACGTCTAGATTACATGCTAGTTAGGGTTTGCTAGAAAGAAAATGACCAATGACAATGGTAAAATGGAAAGATTCTGTGTTAATCTCCCTCTGACGTATACGCCAATAGATAAAAAGGATTTCCTAGTCTTAATTTAACAAAATGTCCTAAAACGATTAAGATACAGATTAGAATCTTTCATACTATTTGGGCTTTCGCAAAACCCTTTCTGCGCCTGTCTAGTTCTGATCTTCAATCACAATCATGGTCAATGATGCTTTGATTTTATCAATTCTTCTTATATGCCAAGTGATAATTTCTCTTAATTTATCTATTGTGTCTGATCTAACTTTTGCTATTATGTCATAGACGCCATATACTTCATTAACTTCTATTACCTCAGGTATTTTCCTCAATTCATTGATAATTTCCTTCTCAGAACCAAGATCACAATTAATTAATGCATATGCAGTGGGCACATAGTGGATATCAGATCACGAAGTATTAATCTTTAATGGATTTAGGTAGTATCATCAGCAATAATCAATTATTAATTTTAATTATCCTAATAGATATATATTCACTTATAATGAATTTTTTATTATTTCTGAAGCCCCAGCAGATGGCCTTCCTGTTCTAGTTTATCTGCATGAGCGGATATGTATCTCCATACAATATCAGCTTTATCAGACTGGAAATCCCAAGGGGCAACAAGTACAAGATCATTATCTCTAATCCACATTCTGCGCTTAATCTTTCCACGAATACGACACGTCCTTACCTTACCATCAGTACACTTGACAATGATGTTATCACCTCCAACAAGTTTGATAACACGGCCAAGCATTTCTCCTTGCTGCGGCATGACCATTTCCTTTAGGTCTGCTTCATTGAGTACTTTTCTTTTGCCTAACTTTAAAACCAATAATTTATTTTAATTACAAAGTTAAAAATGTAGTGAT